>NZ_JBHZTC010000004.1:0-206875 GCF_042879195.1 Kocuria nitroreducens | reverse complement strand
GTCGTCTCTTGTCATGGGAGTCTTCCTAGGATCGGAAGACCCGAGTGTCAACAACCTCTGTCAGTTCTAGACATCAGCGTTGCGCAATTGCTCTCGAGTGCTCCAGGACTGACGGTCGAGGACGTTCTCCTGCAGCGGGGCGAAGAATCTCTCCATCTCAGCGTTGTCCCCTGCCGCACCGACCCGGCCCATCGAGCCAACCAGTCCGTGGCGGTTCAGGGCGGGGACGAATTTCCGTGATCGAAATTGCGACCCGCGGTCCGAGTGGACGAAGCAGCCGGCCACGTCACCGCGCCGTGCGACCGCGTTGTGCAGCGCCGGAACGGCCAGCCGTGCTGTCGTTTGCGAGTCGATGGAGTACCCGACGATTCGCCCGGAGAAGACCTCCTTAATCGTGCACAGTTTCAGCTTGCCTTCGGCGGTCTTGTGCTCGGTGACGTCGGTCAGCCACAGCTGGTTCCGTCCGCCGGCAGTGAAGTTGCGGGCGACGAGGTCATCGTGCACGGGCGGGCCGGGCTTCTTCCCGTTCTTCGCGCGCCTCTTCCCGAAGGCGGACTACCACCGGTGGTCCCGGCAGATACGCCATGCGCTGCGCTCACACATCACCTCGCCGGCGTCCTTGGCTTCGTCGACGAGGAAGCGGTAGCCGAACTCCGGGTCGTCCTGGTGGGCGTCGAACAGGGCGTTCGCCCGGTAGGCCTCGGCCAATTCGGCGTCGGTGACAGGGTCGGTCAGCCAGCGGTAGTAGGGCTGGCGGGAGAGCTTCAGGACCCGGCACGTCACCGCGACGGGAATCCCGTAGGTGGCGAGCTCACTCACGAGCGGGTAGTACCTTTTCCCGGCAGGTTCGCCTGGGACAGATAGGCCGCCGCCCGGCGCAGAACCTCGTTCTCCTGCTCGAGCAGGCGGATCCGTTTCTTCAGTTCACGGTTCTCGGCCGACTCGGCTCTGGTGGTCCCAGGCTTCTGCCCGTCCTTCACGTCAGCCTGGCGCATCCACTTCGACAGGGTCATCTCGTGGAGACGCAAGTCCTTGGCGGTCTGTGCCAGTGTCACGCCGTCTTCGCGGGCCCGGGCCACGCGCACGACGTCGTCACGGAACTCTTGGGGATAGGGAGCGGGCACAGCAACATCCTTCCGGGCCGCCCTGCGGGCAAGCCAGATCAGGTGATGCTCCTATGCGTGTCAAGCGGCGGTGAGCCAGACACGGTAGGCGGTGGCCAGGTCCGCGTTGGGGCGTTTGCCGCGTTCAAGTTCGCTCAGCCGGGTGGGTTCTGCTCCAATGCTCATCGCGGCCTGGACCAGGGTGGCTCCTCGCTGGTGCCGGAGGTCTCGGAGATCCTCGGTCGCGGGCACGGGTTCGGGGTGGACGATGAGGTGGAATGCCTCACGGGCGATTGCACGTTTGAGGCACCGCAGGACGTCCTTCTTCGACTTCCCGTTGGCTCGCAGTCGCCCCGCGTAGTTCTTGGTGCGTTGCTCGTGGGACAGTCGTACCAAGGCGATCTGGTGCAGAGCCCAGTTCGCTTGCCGGTCCCCGCCGCGGTTGAGACGGTACCGGTTCGTTTTCCCCGACGACGCCGGGATCGGTGCGGCTCCGCACAGGGCGGCGAAGGAGGCTTCTGATCGCAGCCGTTCGGGGTTGGCCCCGGCAGTGACCAGGAGAGTCGCGGTGGTGATCACGCCGTAGCCTTTGGTCGCGATCATCGCCGGTGCGGCACGGCCAACGAGGACTCGCAGATCGTCCTCGAGCTCGGTGATCTCGACGGTGAGGTACTGGTGACGGCGTGCCAGTCGCCGCAGCCCGTGACCGGTGGCTGTGATCACCGAGCCGGTGGACGGTCCCGGTCGGGTGGCGGCCAAGGACTCGACCAAGCGGCGCTCGTTCAACCCCTTCCAGCGGGTCCTGACTTCCTCGGGTGCGGTGATCAGCATGGACTTGATCTGGCGGATCACTGCGACACGGGCCTTGATCGCGCTACGCCGCACGCCCAGCAGCACGCGGATCTGCTCGATTACCCCGTCACCGGTCTTGGCCATCGGCAGGGCCTCCGGGTCGGCCAGGGCCTGTGCAGCGGCGGCGTAGGCGTCGATCGGGTCGGATTTCCCGTGCCGGCGTTGGGCTCGTCGGGGACGAACGACCTCGCGGATCTCGACCCCGTGGGCCATGAGGTACCGGGTGAGGCCGGCGCCGTAGGAGCTGGTGCCCTCGATACCGCCGAGCCGGGTGCTGCCGAAGGACCGGATGAAGACCAGAAGCTGCGCATAGCCTGTGGTCGTCGCGGGGACCTGCAGGTCTCCCAACCGGGCGCCGATGGCACTCAGAACCGCGACATGATGGGTATTAGCGTGTGTGTCGACGCCAGCGACGACCTCGAGTTCAGGTGCGGAGTCGATGACTGCGGTGATGGATGTTGTCATGATGGGACCGTGCCTTCCTCACCAGTGGGCACGTCGGCCAGGGGCCGGGCAGACAAGACGTTGACGGGGCTGACCAAGCTCGTATGAAGTCATGCTCGCCTCTGGCCGACATGCATCGGGCCGTGTCTTCGCCACCGGCCCGCGGGCGGATCAGTTGCAAGACAAGCCCCACTGGCCGTCAGTCACCTACAGAGTCACACGCGCCGGCGACGAAGACGCTTCCATCATCAACGCCACCTATCGGTGCGGCAGTCCCGAAGTGCCAGCAATATAATAGGCACAGGGAAGCAACACGAGCACCTTAGCGACTAAGACCCAAAACAAAACGCCTGACGTACATCAACGTAGGATGCTTTGAAAAATAACATGTAAGCATGTAGGCAATGGCTCCGCAACCACTTTGACAAAACAAAACGCCCAATGTGGGAATAACGTCGTTCAATGCAAACCCAATGCCAAAAACCAGCAAAGCCATCCATCCAAATGGCAATAATGCCTTAAGTAGTTCTAGAACATAGACCACAACTCGGATGTTCAAAGCCAAATATGAACAAAACATTCCGGCCACGAAACCCAGCAAGTTTGAAACAAAAACGCCCCACGCCGCGCCGATGGAGCCCCAATTGATAACTAAATATACAACAATTGGAACGGTTAGTGCGCTGCGAATCAAATTTGTGTATAGCGCAAGCCGTACAAACCCGGTCGCAGACAGCATCGCACCCATCGGGTTTCGGTAAGCTCTCAAAACACCGGACAAGCAAAGCACGGATAAAACAGCGGAAAAATTTCGAAAGCTTTCGCCATAAACCACAACCATAAAATTTTCGGCCGCTATGGCTAATGCGATCAAGCCGGGACCCAGCGCCAACACACACAAAGAACTCACCCGCAAGTAGTTCAACGCAATGCGAGGGCGGTCGGTCTGAATAGATGACATAACAGGGAACATGACGCGGGTAATAATAGGGTTCAACTTAGCTGGCGTTTGAACCGCTGAGTTGTAGGCCAGAGTGTAACCGCCAAGAGCAGTGGGCCCTACGAATCTTCCGAGAATCAGAGAACTAATATAGTTATTAACGAAGGTTACAATACCGTCAGCCGCCTGAAAGGCACCGAATCTCAAGAATCGCCGCAACAGATGTACTCGCCAGTACAGACGAGGGATGAAAGTTGAACGGGCACCAAATACCCAAATCACAGTTCGTATGGTCGAAGCGGCAACGAGAGCCCAGGCGTAGGAGTACGCTTCCCAACCAGCCACTGACAAATAAATCGCGATGGTAAGAAGAGTCACGGAATAGCAAATTTCCGCTTGGCCAACACGCTTAAACCGTAGCCGTCTCTCTAAAAGGGCCTTTGGAACCTGGCCGAAACCATTAATGGCGATGGCCAGGGCAGCCAACGACAAAATTTGTACCAGTGCCTCATCGCCGTAAACATCGGCGATGATTGGTGATATCGCTACAAGTAATCCCGCCAAGAATGTATTGGACGCCACGACAGTCCAATAAACACTTGAAGTCTCCCTCGAAGTGAGACTTCGGCTATGAATCAGTGAGGCAGGTAGGCCAAGACCAATAAATACGTCGAGGAATGCATTAGCAATACCGACAATAGCCACCAATCCCAACTGGTACGGCTCGAGAAGCCGAGCAAAAAGCGCGAAGAGAATAAACTGACTAGCCAACGCAACTAGGGTGGATAACAAAGTAATGCGCGAGGCTCGAAAAGCTTTACTGCGAAGGGACACCTGAAGAACTTTCACGTAGGTTGTCGCTATTTACAAGTGGAGGCTAGGTGAGTGAATATCGGCGGCTCAGTCAGTCGCGAACAGTTCAATCGGATAATCCGACTCCGTGGAGTGTCGCTCGACGATATAGCAACGGAGCCACTACGAACAAGACACCGGTATGGGGCGGAGCCTGTGAGGGAATCCGAAGACGAATAACTTCACAGGCCCATGAGCACCAAAGAACTAAAGAGTGGCAGCCCGCACGCCAGCAACTCCACGGGTATCAAAAAAGAGCTTCGAGTCCTCTAAAAGTCCGTCAAAGTCAAAATCCTCGTGGGCCTGAAGAAGCAATACAAGATCCGCTGACTTTACGGCCGACCGAAGAGAAGAGACACGCATTAGTGGCCCACTGGGAATGTTCCAGGTTTCTACGTAAGGATCATAGAAACAGACGTCGGCTCCAGCCTTTACAAGCTGCTCTGCAACGGGCACAGCCGGACTTTCTCTCTGATCAGCAATATTGGGTTTATATGTAACACCAAGAAGAAGAACCGAAGATCCATTAAGGGATTTGCGTTTCCCATTAAGTAATTCAACAGTCCTCTGAACAACGTATGCGGGCATGTTGTTGTTAATTTCCTGCGCCAGTTCGACAAATCGAAACGGGTAGCCCAAAGTTTTTTTGACGTGATGACTCAAGTAATTCGGATCAATGGGAATGCAATGCCCCCCCACACCTGGACCGGGGCTGAACTTCTGAAAACCGAAAGGCTTGGTAGCTGCGCCACGAATTACTTCCCAAATGTCAATATCCATCTCATGGCTAAAACGAGCCATTTCGTTGACGAGGGCTATGTTGACGTGCCTGTACGTGTTCTCAAGCAACTTCGCCATTTCTGCCTCCTTGGCTCCCTTAAGAGGCACAACCGTTTCTACAAACTCCGAATAAAAGCGAACTGCACTTTGAGTGCCCTCACTAGTAACCCCCCCGACAAGCTTCGGAGTATTTCGAATGCCGTACTCGGGGAATCCCGGATTAACTCGTTCAGGAGAGAACGCCACATGAAAATCGAGACCATGAATTAGTCCAGATTCCTCGAGCAACGGCACGAGTACTTCCTCGGTTGTTCCAGGATAAGTCGTAGACTCCAATATAACTGTAGTGCCAGATTGAAGATGTTCGGCGATCGATTTTGCCGATGAAATGACCGGACCAAGATCGGGGCCGCCGTCAGAGCCAAGAGGGGTGGGCACACAGATTGTGACGAAATCCGCTTCCCTGACCACCGAATAATCGCTTGTTGCTTTATATCCTTGGGTCAACATTCTAGATACATCGTCGTTTGCCAAGTCATCAATATGAGAATATCCACCATTCAGTTGTTGAACAGTAGACTCGTTCAAATCAAGCCCGTAAACAGCAATGCCGCGGCTGGAGGCAGCCTCCGCAAGGGGCAAACCAACATATCCTTGTCCGACAACGACGAGAGTAGTCAAAACAGTCCGTTCTGTAGTGGAGTTACTTATGCCGAAAACACACTTCGTACGCGAGCATATAGGCCGCAAATCATAGTTATCAGGTCTTGCTCTAGGTCTTGTCAAAGGTCGATTGACGTATACAAGGCGAAGGGGCGACGCGCTCCGTAATCGAAAACCTATTGATCGAGTGCCCTAACGACTGTCTCGGCCGCTATTGGAATTGTACTGCCTGCCTACTACCGATATGAATACATTTGCGTGCCTGTCGCTTATTTCTTGGTCGCTGGGCACGTTGCTGCGTCTGAGAGCATTCGTCGTCAACTCACGGCGGACGTCTGGATCACGTATCACTCGCAGGGCGTTTTCGAGGGAACATATGTCACCCGTGCGAAACAGCAGGCCAGTCTGTCCGTCTTCGATCCATTCCCGGGGACCGCCATCATTTGCAGCAATTGTTGGCCGGCCACAGTACAAATATTGCAGTACGTTCTGACCTAAGGGTTCCGGGCGTATGGATGCTTGTACGCAGACGTCAAGACTGTGCAGAAGCGCACCCACGTCTTCAACGTGTCCCAAGAACTGCACTTGGTCTGCTACCCCAAGTCTACCCGCGAGCAAATGAAGGTCATCCCAATAATCCTCGTGTCCGAAGGCGGGGGAACCTGCTAGCACGAGTTTCACGTTCTGGTCTTTATACACATTTGCGAAGGCGCGAATGAGCATGTCCTGACCTTTCCAGGGATCTATGCGCGCAACCATTCCGATTCGTGAAACACTCTTGGCTGTTTGCACGGGAAAAGTGGGTCGCGTCATACCAGTTGGACTCGGAATAACTTCAACCAACGTACGCGACCTTATAAAGGGCTTTGCAGTAGCCAGTGTCGACTCTGAATTGCTTATGACGGCATTTGCCTTCGGAAGCACAACCCGTGAGTATATCCACGCGCCGACTTTACCGAGGCTCTCGGGTGTCACCATGTCTCGAAGATGTACGACGAATGGCCGTCCACTACCCAGGCACGCAATAGAGCCATATAGACCCGCTCTTGTCGTGTTCGCGTGAATGACATGAGATTTTCGGAATTCAGGGGACAGACGGAGCGCTGCTGCTTGCCTTAGGGCACGCCAAGTGTGAAGAACAGTCTGCATGGCATGACCGGATGTTGCACCATGTCTTTGATACGGTCCTATACTCTTTACGGCGTACTTGCCATTTGCTCCATCGAAACGGCTTTCTGATTGTGTCCCGGCTGGCGCAACTGGCACAGCTACTATTGGATTCCAGAGTTCCGACTTTGCGCAAATACGGGCTAGCGCAATTTCAGCACCGCCGGCTTCAATGCTATGGTCGAGATGAAGCACAGTTGGTTGGTTTAATGAAGTCGGCGCAGCGTTGGACATCATCGATTGTTGGCCTCACTTGCATTCTGACTATTGCAAAGAAGAATTGTGAGTTGTTCGTTAATGGCTTCTACTGAAGATTTCATTGTCAGTTTTAGGGCATTCTGCTTTACATGATTCGAGACTTCATTTCTGAGTTGATCGTCAGTCAGGATGGCATTTAGAGTTGCACGCCATCTTGATGTATTATTTGCATCCAGAATAAATTGCTCTCTCAACTTAGCATCTGTATAGATGAGCGGAGCTGCCCCGAATGCTTTTGTTAATATGACTGGGATTCCCCTGGCGGCCGCCTCGACGGCGCTTCTTCCGAAAGCTTCACGATGTGAGGTACCCAAGAAAACGCCCGCTTCATTCCAGAGTTCTTGTGGATCACACCAGCCAGGGAAATTTACATTGGTCGGGGCCGCCTCGGAGAGTTTTTGGCGCATTTCGCCGTCGCCAAACATAAGTCCACGGTGCGTGCAACCCTTCATGACATCAAGGAAAAGATCCGGGTTCTTTTCCTGAGACATTCTTCCCGCCCAAACCACGGCTGTACCTTTGGGATGTCTCTGTCCTATATTTTCAAGGTTGGCAACACCTGCCGGAACTATTTTTGCCGATGGCCACTCAAATTCGTCGCGCATGACCTCCGTCGTTGTCCAAACTTCGTCCATGCGCTTGAGTGCCACGGATTCCATTGTTTTCCACGCTAACCGCTTGATGGGATTTGTTTCTCCCCTGCTCGGCCAGGGGGCTCCCCTCACATAGCTAATGCGCACTTGGCGCCGCCACCGTGGAAGGCTGGCAAAGAGTACGTCCGTTTGTGGAATCATCGAAATTATCGCGTCGGCTGATTTTATAAAATTATCGTTTTTCAGAATCCTTCTGATTTCACCGAGTCCCTGTATGCCACGAGTGGCTACACTGTAGGAAGTTTGGCCTGTCGTGGAGGTCCCAGGGTCATTACTGGAGCGCATTACGACAATCGATGACCAGTCAAGTCCGTAAGTTCTTGCAGTTTCAACTAGTTCGTTGGTTGACTGATACACCCCGCCAGTCATGATGAGAGGCGCTGCAACTATAACGACTCGCATTTAATTTTTGCTCCTGTGAGTATGCGTGGCGGAGAGCCCGCTGTCACTGTTATTAGGCGTTTTCCCCGTCCATTTAACCAGATTTTCCTTAAAAATCAAAGAATCGAATTGTTGTGCATGAATTTTTATGGCATTGGAATCAAGGCTGTCTGCTTTTTCAAGTGCTCGCTTAAGTTCGGCTGGATCGTCGGAGTGCAGATGGATACCCGTGTGCTCGTTCTTGACTGTTTCGATCACACCACCTTTATCACCGCAGATGACGGGCGTCCCAGCGGCCATTGCTTCTACTGGCATGATGCCGAAATCCTCCACCGCGGCGAACACATAAGCGACGCACTTCTGGTATAGCGCTATCAATAAGTCATCAGTTGGCTTCGTTACGAAGTAGACCGGGACTGAAGCTTGATCCGCAAGATGCCTTAATCGCCCTTCGTCGGGGCCGTTACCAGCGATCACTGCAGGGATGTTGCCGGCTTCGGCCACTTCGATTGCCATTTCGAGCTTCTTATAAGGTACGAATCTTGATGCCGAAAGCACGAAATTATCAGGGAGGTCGTTGAGAATGGTTTCATCCGTGGGGCCGAGAACGTCTTTCCAGGTGGAAACGTTTTGAATTTTCTCAACATCTACCGGTGGATATATTACGGTTGCTTCCTGGTTCCATGTTCTATGAATGCGTTCTTTAACGTAGTGGCTATTGGCTGCGAAATTGGAGCCTTCGGCCGCGCGCTTCTTGTCAATACTTTTTAGGATTTGTGAAGTAGCTCGAACCATGGGATGTGAACCACGTGGGTCGAGCGATGGCTCCCAAATATAACGCGCTGGTGTATGTACGTAGACGAACTTTTGGGCTTCAGGCTTGCTGTCTAAGAACTTAATATGGTGGGCAAACAAGTGCGAAGATACTAGGGTCCAGGTCGCTTCGTTCATCATTTGTCGTCGCCATGTGGCGAGCATAAAGGGAAGAGCCAGGGCCTTGTTATTTCGCAATTTTGTGCGTGCGAGCCAAGTTTCCGAAAGTCGGTTTTCGAGTATTTCGTCGGTAGAATCGCTCCAAAGAGCAAGGACCGCGGCATCTGGATATGTTTCCATCATGCACCTTAGGACCTTGGCGGCTCCACCCGTGGGCTCAATCCACTCGTCGACAATTATGCCAGTCAAATTTTGATTCCTTACATGTACTTAGGTGGCGAAGCCCTGTTCTGCGGTAGTCGCTGCTATCGCTATTGGCCGCACACTTAGATTTTGGAAGTTTGTTTTATGGTTGCACTCAAACCTAAATTGTGTTGTAAGTGTATTTTGGTAACCTTTGTGGATAACCTCAGGATCATCCTAATCGCTCAGTAGGCGCCTTCCTTTGCGACTACGGCCTTAAGCGTGCGTCCCAGAATGAGAACGTCCTGCACCGGCGACCAGTTCTCCACGTAGTAGAGGTCTAAACGGACCGACTGCTCCCAATCTAGATTCGACCTTCCGGACACCTGCCAGAGGCCGGTGATTCCGGGCCTCACCCGCAGCCGGCGGTGGACATACTCCTCGTACTGCTCCACCTCGGAGGGGAGCGGAGGACGGGGGCCCACCAGGGACATGTCGCCCTTGATGACGTTTAAGAACTGGGGGAGCTCATCGAGGCTGTAGCGGCGCATCCACTTCCCGGGGCTGGTGATGCGGGGATCGTCCTTCATCTTGAACAGCAAGCCGGCGCCCTCGTTCTGCTCCTTGAGGCGCTGCAGGACCTGCTCGGCGTCGGTGCGCATGCTGCGGAACTTCAGCATCCGGAAGCGGCTGCCGTCTCGGCCGATGCGCTCCTGGGCAAAGAAGGCGGGGCCCTGGTCGTGCGCCCTGACGATGAGAGCCAGGGTGAGCAGGACGGGGGAGAGAAGCAGGAGTGCCGTGGCCGAGCCGAGAATGTCCATGAGGCGCTTGGTGAGCGCCCGGCTGCGGCTCAGGCGTGGTGTGGCCACGTGGATGAGGGGGAGCCCGGCCACCTGCTGCATGTGGATGCGGGGCCCGGCGATGTCGGTGAGGCCGGTGTCCATGACGAGCCGGATGTGGGCGTCGGCGAGTTCCCAGCTGAGGTGGCGGATCTCTGTGGTGCTCAGCGGCACGTTCGAGGACAGCACCACCGTCTCGACGCCGTGTCGCCGGCAGGCGTCCATGACCCCCTGCACTGAGGGGCGCTCACCGGGGGCTAGGGCGTTGAGGGGCAGCTTGACGCGCTGCAGCTCGGCCGGCATGGGGTGCCGGGTCTCGGGGACGTAGACGGCGGCGGCCTCGAGCCCGGAGGTCGGGTGCTGGCGCAGGGACTTGATGAGGTCGGTGACACCGCCCAGGCGCCCGACCACCATGGTCCGGGAGAGGGCCTCGCCCCGATACCTGGCCTTGACCAGCCGGTCCCGCACGGCGAATCGGCCGAGGATGAGCAGCCCGACGCCGAGGGGCAGGGCGATCAGGACGTAGCTGCGGGCGGTGGGGAGGTCGAAGCCGAAGGAGATGATGGCGATCGCGCTGAAGAGGATCAGGCTCGAGGTGACGACCTGGCGGGTCTCCTCCATTCCGTGGCCGATGAGCCGGACGTCCCGGGCGCCGCGCAGGCCCAGGTGCGTCCACCACACGATGGCGAGGACGATACCCACGATGGCGTAGGGCACGGACCGCGGCCCCAGTTCCAGGCCGGCGTGCTCGAGCTGGAAGCGGAGCAGGTGCGTGCCGAGAAGGGCGACAACCACGGCCAGGGCGTCGGCCCAGCGCAGCCGGTTAAGGTAGGCGGAGCGCCAGCCGGTCTGGGACGCAGGGGTGCGGTCGGCGTGGACCCGGTGACGCTGCTCGGCCTGCCCCTGGGTGTGCTGATCCGTGGCCGCGTGCGCGACGTGGTTGACCTTGAGCATGGTGGTGCTCCCTCCCCAAAAGAGCACGCGGGCACCTGGGGTTGTCTCTTCCCAGCCCTTGGGGGAGACGGTGGACCGCGTGCTGCATTGCACTTGTCGCCAGTTTAGTGGCGCAAATCGATGAAATAGGCTCTATGACGAAAGGTGTTTGCACCTGCACCCGCCTGTGCCGGGAACTCGCGGGGCGGCGTTGTGCCTAGTGGTGACGGGGATCACGTCGTCGGGCGGGGAAGTTCGCCGCGACGCGTAAGATGCCGTTTCGTGTCCCCCAACCGGGGGACCGGAGCACCAAGGGGCGAGCCGCTCAGGCGGCACGGGCCTCCGGCGCAATGTGGCCGGCGTTGCGGAGGTGCTCGGCCTTGAGTCGGCGCAGGTTCAGCGCCAGGCAGCTGGCGGCGTAGGCCGGGCGGATCACCACGGGCGTGCCCTCGTGGCCGTGGGCGGCGAGGATCTCGCCCAGGGCGACCTCGTGGCGCTCGAGAACCACGTCGCCGAAGTAGTACTCGTTGAAGAGGTAGGACAGTTCCAGGGCGTAGGCCCAGGTGGGGGTACCGACGTCCATGGACGCCTTCGGGCAGTCCCAGTCGCTCGGGGTGCCGGCCGTGCGCAGCTGGGTGCGCAGCACGCGGTCGAGGGCCTCGGGGGTGAAGGCCAGGGTGAGCTCGGCGACGTCCTCGACGATGTCGAGCTCCAGGAGAGCGAGGCCCGCGGGGGAGCAGGCCTCGAGGTAGTGCTGGATATCGGTGGCAAGGGGGGAGGTACGCATCGGAATCTCTCTCGTCCGTCGAGGGGTACGGATCTTCGGGTACTCCGAGCGTATCCGGGCAATGCCCCTAGTGGGAGCCGATTTCTGTCCCCACATGGTCCCCTTCGCACCGGACAAAAGTCTATTGCCAGGCGCTTGTTCCTATGCGGAGAGTGGTTAGGTGTCGACCATCGTCTAGTCCATGTTGCCGGGATGTGGTAAGGACCACACGAGCGATGCCGTTCGCCTCGCAGGCGTACGTGCGTTGACACATTCGCCGAGACTCTTTCGGGCGATGCAGGGGAGTGCTGTGGGGCCTACGCGACGAAGACGCAGAACGGATGGCCGGCCGGATCGGCGAACACGTACAGCGGTTCGTCCAGGTCCTCCGTGCGATCGAGCAGCTGTTCGGCGCCCAGCTCGAGCGCCCGTTTCCGCTGGACTTCGAGCGCTTCCCGGTCCGGGACGGTCAGGTCCAGGTGCAGCTGTTGCGCGACGCCGGAGGCATCGGGCCATGTCACCCGGGGAAGTGCGGGAACGGCCTGGAACGCCAGCTGCCGTACTCCCCTCGCGTCCGTGAGGACCAGCCACTCGGAATCGTCGGCGGAACCGTCCGCCGGGGGATCGTCCCCGGGCTGGTACTGCAGGCCCAGCAGCGTCCGGTAGAACTCCGCCAGACCCCGGACGTCCGTCGCGTCCAGCACGGTGGTTTGCAACTGCGGATAATCGGCCATCCGTCCACTCCCTTCACTCGTTTCCACGTCCCACGGTAGGTCAATGTCTGACCGTGACGGCACCGTCCGTAGCGTGGAGTGGGTGTCTCCGCCCGCGCAGCACCGGCCCCGTCGCAAGCCTCGCCAGCTGTTCGCCGAGCGCGGCTACGACCACGACACGTGCCGGCGGCTGCTGCCTGCCCGTGGGATCACTGCGTGGATTGCCCGCTACGGAATCGCGCATCGTTCCGCACTCGGTCAACACCATGGGTTGGTGGTGGGCGGCTTCACCGGGCCGCACTCCTACCAGCGACTCCGGACGCGATGGTAGCGTCGGGCCGACCACCCACTCGGGCTCCTGCCGGTGGCTTGCGTGCTGACCCACCACCGATGACTTGTCGACCTGGGCAGTCATCGCGTCTCCTGCTGAGCAGCCGGTCCGAGTCCTGGACACCCGACCGCGGCCGGCCAGTCGATGACGCAGGAGCACCCCACCCGCTCAACGGGTGGGGTGCTCCTACGTCATGAGGGGTGGCGCCTTGGCTGCCCCATGTCCGTGCTCCTGCCCCGGAAGGGCCCGCGCGACGAGACGGCTCTCCTAGACCAATGACGGCGTAGGGGACAGTATGAACTGCTCACATCGGATCATGCGAGTCTCGTCCGTCAGTTCAGCACCGAAGAGCTCAGCCCTTGCCGTGGTAGGCGTGGCTGTGCTCGCTGTCCTTGTCGTGCTTGTCCTCCTCGCCGTCGTTGTCGTCATCGTTGTCGTGCTTGTCCTTGTAGCCGTCGTTGTCGTCGTCGTCGTCGTCGCGATCTTCCTTGCCGTCCCGGTCATGGTCCTTCCAAGCGTGCGCGTAGTCCTCGTCCTCGTCCTCCTCGCCGTCCTCGTCCTTGTCGTGGTACCAGCCCTTGCCGTCGTGCTCCCAGTTGTACTCGTGGTGGTACTTCTCGTCGTCGTCCTTTTCGTGGTTCTCGTTCTCGTCGTGGTACCAGCCCTTGCCGTCGTGCTTCCAGACGTGCTCGTGGTGGTACTTCTCGTCGTCGTCCTTCTCGCCGTTCTCGTTCTCGTCGTGGTACCAGCCGCTGTGCTTGGACTCGTCGTCGTTCTTCTCGTCCTCGTCCTTCTCGTCCTCGTCCTCGTCCTTCTCGTCCTCGTCCTTGTCGTCCTCGTCCTTCTCGTCCTCGTCCTTGTCGTCTTCGTTCTTCTCGTCCTCGTCGTCGTGGTGCCAGCCGCTGCGCTTGTACTTGTCGTCGTCCTCGTCGTCCTTGTCGTCGTGGTGCCAGCCGCCGCGCTTGTACTTGTCGTCGTCCTCGTCGTGCTTGTCGTCGTGGTGCCAGCCGCCGCGCTTGTACTTGTCGTCGTCCTCGTCGTGCTTGTCGTCGTCGTTGTAATCCTTGTGGTGATCGCTGGATTTGTGTTCGTGATCACCCTTAGACTCATGGTCATGGTCCCCGCCCGCGAACGCGGGGGAGCCCAGTGAGCTTCCGAGAAGGGCGGCCGCGATGGCCGCACCGGCGAGGGTTTTGCGCAGATCGTTCATGGTGTCCCCTAAAAAGGGCATGACGAAGACATCGTCATGCACGCGAAAGAAAACATGTCAAGGCCTGTGAGATGGGCCTTCCCTGTGAACTGGGTAACACCACGGTAGAAGGGGATCTGAGGGGGGTTCAAGAGTGCGACTAGGACAAACGTCAATATGGCAATGAGTCGTTGGACCCTCTTTTCTCTGTGTGGAGGGATGGGCTGGTCAACGCGACAGCCGCCGCCCTGAGGCGCCCCCTCAAGAGTGGCCAGTGGGTCAGCCGTGTTCCTGCAGGTCATGGCGGGTTTAGGACTCTTTGGAGCAACCGCTGACCACCGCAGTCAACCCCCTGGTGGCGTGGCAGGCAGGCTCCACGGGCACCGCTGAGGACCCCGGCGGCCAGCAGCACCATGACGGTTCGCCACATTTTTGTGACATCGTCACAGGGCCCCACCTGCCTCTCCCACCATGCACTGTTCCAGTGGCTCCATTCCGCCGCGAGGTGGCGGAGGCTGGGGAAGCCGGCAGGTGCGGGACACGCCCCTGCCGCCCGGCTCACGGAGCTTGGAACAGGGCAGGTAGGCCGCCGATCCACGCAGCGTCCCGGGAGGAATCCCCCGATGAACGTGACCCTCAGCATGCCTATCGCCACAGCTGCCGCCGGAGCGCAGTAGCGGGTCCGTCTGTTCTCCCATCGACTGGCCTCCGGCCACGACCCGGGTCTTCAGGCAGTGCTGGAGGCCATATCCGAGGGCCGGCGCTTCCCTGAGCTCACCCACCGGTGGACGGACTACCGGGTACCGTTCGCGCTGGTCCCGGCGTGCTCGCTGGGCGCTAAGCACGAAGCGGACATGGACCACGGATGGATCACCGATTTCCACGGCGTGGACCTCGTTCCCGCGGTGGCCGACTACGAGATGGATCGAGCCGTACTGCTCGAGTCTCAAGATGTTGGTGTGCTTCGTGGAGCTCCGAACTGTGCGCCCGTGCCGATCTGACATGGCGTTGGAGACGAGGAGCCGCTGGAATCTCCCGTACGTCTGGGCGCTTGGGGCGCGGAAGTGCCCCGCCGGCGTATCGGCGGGGCATTTCCTTGGTGCGGCCGAACAATCAGTGCTTGTTGTCGGCGTACTCAATCTTGTACCACGTGTTGTGCTTCTTGTACTTGCAGACCTCGTACCAGTGCTTCACGTCGTGCTTTTCGACGTATTGGGCGTGCTTGTGAGCCCAGTCGTACTTGACGTGGCACTTGTCGGCGGCGTACTTCGCGGCCCAGTCGTGGTGGCTGTGCTTGTAGTGCTCTACGACGTGCCACTTCTTGTATTTGTGATCGTACTTCCAGTGACTGACTTGGACGTAACTGTCGTGCTTCTTGCCAGCCTTCTTGTCCGCGAATTGCAGACCGACCGCAACATTGCTGGATCTGGACACCGAAACGTCTGCCGATGCCGAAGCCGGTGCGACGAAAGCTCCGGTCATGAGCGCGCCGGCCATCATGGCGGCGGCGATCCTCCCGCGCCGATTTTTCATTCTTCCCCCCGATGAGTAGACACTTCTGAGACTACGCCCCTAGTCAGAGCCCAGTTCGAGGTTGCGGTAAAGATCGGGCACCAGGTGCGTCACGGAACGGAACTACCGCGACGTATGCGATTCGATCGGTTCTGACGCCCGTGGGAGCCGACCTCACGGTTCTTGCCGTCCGCCGAAACTTCCTGTTCTCGATGCCACGAAATGACGTGCCGTGGCGAAGTCGCGCTATTGATTCGAGGTTACGTCGGATTCTTGTTCTGTCCGCCGCTCAACAGTGCCAGTCGCCTTCATATCGCCTTTAATCAAACGCTTGACCTGAAAGGGGCCGCCTTTCAGTGCGCGCCTTCCTTGGCGACCACGGCTTTGACCGTGCGCAGCAGGATCACGAAGTCCTGTACCGGGGACCAGTTCTCCACGTAGTAGAGGTCCAGCCGCACGGCCTGCTCCCAGTCCAGGTCGTCCCGGCCCGATACCTGCCACAAACCGGTGATGCCGGGCTTGACCCGCAGCCGGCGGTGGACGTACTCCTCGTACTGGGCCACCTCGGAGGGCAGCGGCGGGCGGGGGCCCACCAGGGACATCTCGCCCTTGAGGACGTTGAGGAATTGGGGGAGCTCATCCAGGCTGTACTTGCGCATCCACCGGCCCGGGGTGGTGACCCTCGGGTCGTTCGCCATGAAGAAGAGCACCCCGCCCTTGGCGTCGTTGGCGGCCATCAGCTCGGCCTTGCGCTCCTCGGCGTCCGTGTACATCGAGCGGAACTTCAGCATCTTGAACCGGGAGCCGTCCAGGCCGGTCCGCTCCTGCGCGAAGAGCACGGGCCCGCCGTCGTGTGCCTTGACGATCATGGCGAGTAGGAGCATGACGGGGGAGAGGGCCATCAGCGCGGTGAGGGCGCCGATGATGTCGACCAGGCGCTTGAGCATCCGCCGGGACCGGCTCAGCCGCGGCGTGGAGACGTGGATCAGCGGCAGCCCGGCCATCTGCTGGGTGTGGATGCGCGGGCCGGCGATGTCGGTGAGCCCGGTGTCGAGGACCAGGCGGATGCGCTCGTCGGCCAGGTACCAGGACAGGTGCCGGACCTCCTCCGAGCTCAGCGGCGCGCTCGCGGCCATCACCAGGGTCTCGATGCGGTGGGCGCGGCACGCAGCTACGATCCCCTCCACGCTGGGCGCCTCCCCGGCCGGCAGCATGTTCTCGGGCACCAGCACCCGGGTCAGGTGGTGCGGCAGGAGCCGGGACGACGACGGCGCGTAGACCGCCACCGGGTCGAAGCCCGCGGCCGGGTTCTGCTGGAGTGACTTGAGCATCTCCACGACCCCCGGCACCCGCCCGACCACCAGGGTCCGGGACATCGCCTCGCCGGCCAGCCGGCGGCGGGTCAGCCCCCGCCGCACCAGCCCGCGTCCCGCGAGCAGCAGGAGCGTGCCCAGCGGCAGCGCGATGACCACGTAGCTGCGGGCCATCGGCACGTCCAGCACGTAGGACAGGATCGCCATCGCACCGAAGAGCACCAGCGTGGCGGCGACCACCTGCCGGTTCTCCTCCACGGCATAGCCGATCAGGCGCACGTCGCGCGCGCCCCGCAGTTCCAGCCAGCCCCACCAGGCCGCGCCGAGCACGGCGCCCACCAGCCAGTACGGCACGGTGAGCCGGCCGATCTCCAGCGCCTCCTGGTCGAAGCCGAAGCGCATCAGCTGCGTCAGCACGAGCGTGGCAGCCAGGGCCAGCGCGTCCACGCGGCGCAGACTTCGGATGTGCGTCTCCCGCCAGGCGGCAGGCCGCACGGACATGTTCTTCTTGAGCACGTTGGTCACTCCCCCCGAGTGTGCGGGGGCCGGAACACTCCTCCTACGCCCCCCGGCGTGGTTCCGGACCCCATCGATGACTTTACAAGTGCACATCCATGCAAACAGGTGCTTAACAGGGGACAGTCCCGAGGGGGTCGATGGCCCAATGGCTTTGCTAGCGTGAATGCAAGCGCATGTTCGCCGACCGCCAGGGCTGGTGGTCGCGAGACGTGCGATGCAGGGAGTGCCGGTCCGCCGGCGGGATCCGGGGGGATCCCGCCGCGCCACGGACGGTGCTTCCTGCGAAGGCGCCGGCCCGGTCACCAGGGTCTGGCGGGGGGAGCGAGGCGCCGCGAGGCGCAGCACAGGGGGAAGTTCGCATGTTGAAGCACCAGACCCGCGCCCAGAGCACGGGCCCGATCGAGATCCCGGTCAGCGGTGTCCGCGTGACGCCCATGGACGCCAAGGAGCTGCACCGCTGGATTGCGGCGACGTGGCTGGAGCGGCGCAAGGCCGCTGTCCTCGCCCACAATCTGCACAGTCTCTACACGTGGGAGGTCAACCCGACGTTCCGCGCCTTCTACGAGAAGGCCGACGTGGTGCTGACGGACGGCTTTCCGGTGCTCAAACTGGCCAAGTGGCGGTCCGGGCGCGCGCTCAGCGCCAAGCGGCACCGCCTCGGCACCCTGGACTGGCTGCCCGGCCTGATGCAGCGCACTCCGGTGCGGCGCGTCGCCGTCGTCGGTGCGACCCCCGCGGGCAACGCCCGCACGGTGGACCTGCTCCGGCGGGACGCGCCCGCCGGGCGGGTCGAGGGCTGGCCGGGGGAGGGCTGGAACGCCGTGCTCGAGGACCACATCGTCCGGTCCCTCCAGGAGTACCGGCCGGACTTCGTCATCGTGGGCCTGGGCATGCCGCTGCAGGAGGAGTTCCTGAGCCGGCGCTGGGAGGAGCTGCCCACGGCGATCTACGCGGCCGTCGGCGGCGGGATCGACGAATACGCGGGCATCCAGAAGCCGCCGCCGCGGTGGCTCGGACCTATCGGGCTCGAGTGGGCGTACCGGCTGGTGACCCAGCCGCGCCGGCTGGGTCGCCGCTACGTCGTCGAGCCGTGGATCCTGGCCTACCTCCTGGCGACCAAGGCCGTCCGGCGGGGCGCGGACAGCTCCGCGGGTGCCTGAGCCGGCTTTTGGCGGAACCCGGGCCGTCCGTCCGGGCCCGTGGGCCCCTGGCCGCCGTGCTAGCCTTGTCCGGTTGCCAAGGCGAGGGGACCCCTGCGGGTCCCGTGATCGACGACGGCTGGTTGAACGTTCCCGCCCCCACTGGTGCGGCGTCCTTCGGGGTGTGCCGCACAGCGTCTCTAACGCGGGGGAGGGTCTGCGGCCGGTATCGCCTGGCCATTCCGACGACAGACCCGACTTTGAGGAGTTCCCATGGCTGACACCATCCGCATCCCCGCCACCACGCGCAGCGACTTCGGCAAGGGCTACGCCCGCCGCATCCGCAACAACAGCCAGATCCCCGCGGTGGTCTACGGCCACGGCGCCGAGCCGCAGCACGTGGTCATCCCCGGCCACGAGACCATGCTCGCCGTGCGCCACTCCAACGCCGTGCTCGAGCTCGACGTCGAGGGCAGCACCCAGCTGGTCATGGTCAAGGACATCCAGCGCCACGCCACCCGCCCGGAGATCCTGCACGTCGACCTGCTCGCCGTGCGCCGCGGCGAGAAGGTCGAGGTCGAGATCCCCGTCCACGTCATCGGCGAGGTCGACCCGACTGCCGTGCACAACGTCGAAGAGAACACCCTTACGGTCGAGGCCGACGCGCTGAACGTGCCCGACGCCGTCACCATCAACCTCGACGGCCACGGCGTGGGCGACCACGTCTACGCCGCCGACGTGCGCCTGCCCGAGGGTGTTTCCATGGTCTCCGACCCGGAGCTGCTGGTCATCAACGTCTCCGAGCCCCAGGCCCAGGACCTCGGTGAGGAGCCCGCCGCCGCCGAGACCGTCGAGGCCCCCGAGGGCGACGTCGTCCCCGAGAACGAGGCCTGAGCCTTCTCGCTCCTGACGATCCTCCGTGGTGCGGGGCGGCTTGCGAGCCGTCCCGCACTTCGCATGACCGCACTCTTCTCAACTTCGATGGAGGCACCGATGTCCGACGCATGGCTGGTCGTGGGACTGGGTAACCCCGGCCCCGAGTACGCCCGGACCCGGCACAACGTGGGACAGATGGTCCTCGACGAGCTCGCCTCCCGGCTCGGCGGGGCGTTCAAGGTGCACAAGACCCGCGCCCAGGTCCTCGAGTCCCGGCTGCGCCCCGGCGGACCGCGCGTGGTGCTGGCCAAGCCCCTGACCTACATGAACGTCTCCGGCGGCCCCGTGGCCGGGCTCGCCAAGTTCTACGGCATCCCCGCCGAGCGGGTGATCGCCGTGCACGACGAGATCGACATCCCCTTCGCCGCCCTCAAATTGAAGATCGGCGGAGGAGAGGGCGGGCACAACGGCCTGCGGGACATGTCCAAGGCCCTGTCCACCAAGGACTACTACCGCGTGCGCGTGGGCGTGGGCCGCCCGCCCGGCCGGATGGACGCCGCCTCCTACGTGCTCAAGCCCTTCTCCTCCACCGAGGGAAAAGAACTGCCCTTCCTGCTCGACGACGCCGCCGACGCGGTCGAGCACCTCGTCGAGAACGGGCTGCTCGAGGCGCAGCAGAAGTTCCACGCCCGGTGATTCCCGCCCGAGTGCTGTGGAAGCGTGAGACCGCAGCGTCCCGGCCCGTGCGCATCGCCGGCGCGGTCATGGTGGTCAACGCTCTGCTGCTGACCGCGCACGTCCTCCACCGCAGCGGGTTCGTCCTGGACCCGGACGGAAGCTGGTTCCGCCTCTTCCGCACGGGCGCCCTGTGGAACGGCGGGATCGATGGCTCCCTGATGGAGCTCTTCGGGCTGCTCCAGCTCGGCGCCGCCGCCGTCCTTCTTCTTCGCCTGGGCCTGCGGAACTCGGCGCACCGCGTGCTCGCGGCGTGGGGCGGCGTCTTCCTGCTGCTGATCGCCGACGACCTTTGCCGGATTCACGAACGCGTGGGCGCCCGCCTCGCCCTGGACCGGCTGCTCCCCTCGCTGGGCGCGACCACCGCCCAGGAGCTCGGCGGACTGCTGTTCTGGGCGGTGTCCGGACTCGTGCTGGTGGGTGGGCTGATCCACCTGCACCGCCGGAGCGGAGCCCGCGCACGCACCGAGTCCTGGGCGCTGCTGGCCACCGTGGTGCCGTTCGTGCTCGTCGCCGTGGGCTACGTCCTGGTGGGCGCCGTCCGCCCCGATCTGTTCGGCGGTCCCTGGGGCGAGGTGGCGGCGATGGTAAGGATCACGGTGAAGCTGCTGACCATGACGCTCCTGCTCCTCCGGGCGGTGCAATGGAGCGCGGCGCCTCGGTAGGACGCGAACGTCTCCGGGACGGCCCCGTGCCACGGGCACAACGGGGTCAGCGGCTCGCGAGCCAGGCCTCGGCCTCCTGGGACTGCAGGGACAGGGCCTTGCCGATGAACGGCTCGGCGGCCTCGGCGACCATCTTGCCCACGAACGGGATGTTGGCCTTCACCACGCAGTGCACGTGCACGTCGGTGGCCTCGCCCTGCGGGGTGAGGGTCTGGGTCGCGGAGCCGGAGACCGGCAGGGCGCCCACGGAGATCTCGGTGCGCACCACCCGGATCCCGTCGGCGTCCGCGGTGTGGTAGGTGTCCACCTGGGTGAGCTGCACGGTGGAGCCCACGAACTTCCGGGCCATCTCGGGCAGCCGGTCCGCGGCCATGGTCCGTACCGTGGTCACGGCGAACTGGGCCTCGACGTCCCCGGCGACCTCCACCGAGTCCAGGGTGGCCCCGGCGCGGTGGGTCACGTGCCGGATGAACTCCTCGTCCGAGAAGGTCACCACGACCTGCTCGAGGGGCGCGGGGACGGTGGTGGAGGCGGTGACGGCCATGGATAGCTCCTCGAGAGTGGCGGATCGGCAGCGGCGGATGCGTGCTCCCATGGTAGGCGGGTGCCCGTCCTCGGGGCTGTGGCTCCCGGGCCGAGGAGTCCGGGCCGTGAGTTCCGGGCAGCGGATCCGTGCCGGGGACCTGTCGGGGCCCGGGAGTAAGCTAGGACCCGCGACTGTTGGCTCAGACAGCCTCTGTGCTCCACCGGCACCCCACTCAGCGTCCCAGGAGACTGCTCACCCATGACCTTGTCCGGACTGCTCGCCGCCCTCGGGGCGGAGCGCTCCTTCGCCATTCTCCGCACCCAGGCCGGTTTGCCGCCGGGGGAGCGCAGCGCCGAGACCGTGATCAGCGCCCCGGACGGGATGCGCGCGGTGCTCACGGCGCAACTGCGCGGCGCCCTCGACGACGCTCCGGCGCCGGCCGACTCCCGGGCCCCGGTGCTGCTGGCCGTGACCGCCACCGGCCGGGAATCCGAGGACCTCGCCGCCGCCCTGGGCGCCTACCTGCCGGCCGAGGAGGTCGCGGAGTTCCCGGCGTGGGAGACCCTGCCGCATGAGCGGCTCTCGCCCCGCTCGGACACCGTGGGTCGCCGGCTGGACGTGCTGCGCCGGCTGGCCGGCCGGGACGCCGAGCGCTCGCTGCGGGTGGTCACGGCTCCGGTCCGCTCCGTGCTCCAGCCCGTCGTCGAAGGCCTGGGGGACATGGCCCCGGTGCGCTTCGCCCGCGGCGAGGAGCTCGACTTCGATTCCGCCGTGACCGCGCTCGCCGAGGCCGCCTACGCCCGGGTGGACATGGTGACCCGGCGCGGGGAGTTCGCGGTGCGCGGCGGGATCATCGACGTCTTCTCGCCGGTCGAGGACCACCCGGTGCGCATCGAGTTCTTCGGGGACGAGGTCGACGAGCTGCGCTGGTTCGCCGTGGCCGACCAGCGCACGCTGACCACCGGGGACCACCCGGACCGGCTCGTGGCCCCGCCGTGCCGCGAGGTGCTCATCACCCCGTCCGTGATGTCCCGGGCCGCGAAGCTCAAGGACTCCCTGCCCGGCGCGGAGTCGATGCTCGAGCGGATCGCCGGCGGCATCTACGTGGAGGGCATGGAGTCCCTCGCGCCGCTGCTGGTGGACGGCCTGGTGCCCATGCTCTCCCTGCTCCCGCCCGGCTCGCTCGTGGTGGTCATGGAGCCCGAGAAGGTCCGCGCCCGCGCCCACGACCTCGTGGCCACCAACGAGGAGTTCCTCCTCGCCGCGTGGGACTCGGCCTCTGACGGGCAGTCCGCGCCCATCGACATCACCTCCGCCGAGCACGTCGTCCGGAACGACGACGGCGAGGGCCGCACCCTGGCCTCCGGGTCCTTCCAGACCCTCGCCGAGGCCCGGGCCACCGCGCTGGGGACCGGCCTCGGCTGGTGGGCCGTCACCGCGCTCAACGTCAACGCGGTGGCCGGCCAGGACGTGGATGCGGACACCGCTGCGGCGGACATCGCCCTGATCGACTCCGAGGCCGACACCCTCACCGTGGCCGCCCGGGACCCGCTGGGCTTCCACGGCGACGTCGAGGCGATGCTCGAGTTCCTGCAGGGGCGGGTGGCCGACGGCTGGCGCGTCGTCGCCGTCACCGAGGGCCCGGGCCCGCTGACCCGGATCGCGGAGCTGCTGCACGAGGCGGGGATTCCCGCCGCTCGCCGCGAGTCCCTCGCCGAGGAGCCGCGGCCCGGGATCGTGGAGCTCACCACCGCCGTGGCCGGCAAGGGCTTTGCCCTGGACGGGCCGCGGATCGTGCTGCTCACCGAGGCGGATCTGCTGGGCAAGGCCAGTCCGTACACCACCAAGGACATGCGCAAGCTCCCGGTGCGGCGCAAGCGCAACGCCGTGGACCCCCTGGCGCTGAGCCAGGGCGACTTCGTGGTGCACGAGCAGCACGGCATCGGCCAGTTCGTGGAGCTCATCCAGCGGCCCATCGCCGGAGCCATGATCAAGCCCGGGCAGCCGAAGCCCGTGCGCGAGTACCTGGTGCTCGAGTACGCCCCCTCCAAGCGCAACGGCCCGCGGGACCGCCTGTTCGTGCCCACCGACCAGCTCGACCAGGTCACCAACTACGTGGGCGGCGAGACCCCGGCCCTGTCCAAGATGGGCGGGACGGACTGGAACAAGACCAAGCGCGCCGCCAAGCGGGCCGTCCGGGACATCGCCAACGAGCTGATCCGCCTCTACTCGGCACGGATGGCCTCCCGCGGGCACGCCTTCGCCGAAGACACCCCGTGGCAGCGCGAGCTCGAGGAGGCGTTCCCCTACATCGAGACGCCCGACCAGCTGACCACCATCGACGAGGTCAAGGCGGACATGGAGCGGGAGGTCCCCATGGACCGGCTGATCTCCGGGGACGTGGGCTACGGCAAGACCGAGGTGGCCGTGCGCGCGGCGTTCAAGGCCGTGCAGGACGGCAAGCAGGCGGCGATCCTCGTGCCCACCACGCTGCTGGCCCAGCAGCACGCCGAGACGTTCACCGAGCGCTTCTCCGGCTTCCCGGTGCGCCTGGCCGCGCTCTCCCGGTTCCAGACCGCCAAGGAGACCAGGGAGACGCTCGCCGGGCTCAAGGACGGATCGATCGACGTGGTGATCGGCACCCACCGGCTGCTGTCCAAGGAGGTCCAGTTCAAGGACCTCGGCCTCGTGGTCATCGACGAGGAGCAGCGCTTCGGCGTGGAGCACAAGGAGAAGCTCAAGGCGATGCGGACCAACGTGGACGTCCTGGCGATGTCCGCGACCCCCATCCCGCGCACTCTCGAGATGTCGCTGACCGGCATCCGCGAGACCTCCACCCTCGCCACCCCGCCGGAGGAGCGCCACCCCGTGCTCACCTACGTGGGTGCCTACACCGACAAGCAGGTCTCCGCCGCGGTCCGGCGTGAGCTCATGCGCGAGGGCCAGGTCTTCTACATCCACAACCGGGTGTCCTCGATCGAGCGCAAAGCCAAGGAGATCGCCGAGCTCGTGCCCGAGGCGCGGATCGCCGTGGCGCACGGGCAGATGTCCGAGTCCCGGCTCGAGCAGATCATCGTGGACTTCTGGGAGAAGAAGTTCGACGTCCTGGTGTGCACCACCATCGTGGAGACCGGCCTGGACATCGCCAACGCCAACACCCTGATCGTCGACGGCGCCGACCGCTACGGGCTCTCGCAGCTCCACCAGCTGCGCGGGCGCGTGGGCCGCGGCCGCGAGCGGGCCTACGCCTACTTCCTGTACCAGGCCGAGAAGCCGCTCTCCGAGACCGCGCTGGAGCGGCTCAAGGCCGTCGCCGCCCACAACGAGCTCGGCGCCGGCATGCAGCTGGCCGTGAAGGACCTCGAGATCCGCGGCGCCGGCAACCTGCTGGGCGGGGAGCAGTCCGGGCACATCGCCGGGGTGGGCTTCGACATGTACCTGCGCCTGGTGGGCGAGGCCGTCGCGGAGTACCGCGGCGAGGAGGACGAGCGGCCCACCGAGATGAAGATCGAGCTGCCGGTCAACGCCTACCTGCCGCACGACTACGTCCCGGGGGAGCGGCTGCGCCTGGAGGCCTACCGCAACCTCGCCAACGCCGCCACGGAGGAGGCGATCCAGGAGGTCGCCGACGAGCTCGTGGACCGCTACGGCGAGGTACCCGAGCCCGTGCAGAACCTGCTCGAGGTCGCCCGGTTCCGGGTGGCCGCCCGCGCCGCCGGCCTGACCGACGTCGCGGCGCAGGGCAACATGGTCCGCTTCGCCCCGGCCGACCTGCCCGAGTCCCGGCAGATGCGGCTCACCCGCCTCTACCCGGGCGCACAGGTCAAGGCGGTGCCCGGCACGGACACCTCCCAGGTGCTGATCCCCAAGCCCAAGACCGAGCGGATCGGCGGCAAGGACCTCGTGGACGGCGCGGTGCTCGCGTGGGCTCGCGGCGTGGTCGAGGCGGTCTTCGCGAAGGAGCCGGCTCCGGCCTGACCGCCGGCGCGGCACCTGTCGTCCGGTCCACCGGGCACAGCACAGGTTCCCTTCCGCCGGGAGGGGACCTGTGCTGTCGGGGCTGTCGTCGTCGAACCATGCGTCGTCGGACGACCCCGGGGCCGTCGGGGCGCCGGCCGGCGCGGTCCTACTCGGTGGCTTTGCCGTACTTGTCGTCGTGGTGGACGGCTGCGGTGTGGGCGTCGCGCTGGCGGATGTCCCGGGGTCCGTCGTCGAACTCGGCGGCGGTGCGGCCCACCCCCATGCTGGGCACCTCGGTGCTCGAGGGGACGTCCATGGCCACGGCGCGTCCGCCCACGGACTTCTTGGCGGTGCTGTTGTGCAGGATGCCCACCGGGATGAGCAGGGCCAGGGTGTAGAGGCCCAGGCCGATGAACCAGATCAGCGGGCTGTTGGGGTAGCTGGCGAAGGCGATGAAGCTGCCGATCATGATGGCCATGCACAGCGCGAGGAAGATCAGGTTGTTGACCGTGCGTCCCTGGCCGGAGTGGGAGCGGACGTCGGTGCCGCGGTTGCGGCCGGTCGACGTGTCCGCCGAGGTGCTGGTGGACGACTGGGCTCTGTTGGCCATGGATCTAACCCTTCTGGCGGTGGGAGACGGCCGGTCACGGGCGGCCGCGGAGCATTGAGTCCAGTCTAGTCGCACGGACCGACGCGCCGGATGTTCCGCGTGACCACCTACCACCGGGATCGCCGACGGCCCCCTCCCGCGGATGCGGGAGGGGGCCGTCGGTTGTCGTGCGGGGCGGACTACTGGGTGGCTTTGCCCAGGGAATCGTCTTTGTGCTCCGCGCGGACCTGGGCGTCCCGGGTGCCGATGTCGCGGGGAGCATCCGGGAAGCTCGCCGCGGTGGTGGGCTCTCCGGCAACCTCTGTGGTCGGCGGGACGTGCATGGCCACGGCGCGCCCGCCCACGGACTTCTTGGCGGTGCTGTTGTGCAGGATGCCTACCGGGATGAGCAGGGCCAGGGTGTAGAGGCCCAGGCCGATGAACCAGATCAGCGGGCTGTTGGGGTAGCTGGCGAAGGCGATGAAGCTGCCGATCATGATGGCCATGCACAGCGCGAGGAAGATCAGGTTGTTGACCGTGCGTCCCTGGCCGGAGTGGGAGCGGACGTCGGTGCCGCGGTTGCGGCCGGTCGACGTGTCCGCCGAGGTGCTGGTGGACGACTGGGCTCTGTTGGCCATGGATCCCATCCTTCTGACAGTGGGGGCGGCCGGCCACGGCGGCCGCAGGGCGTTCGCGGTCAGTCTAGTCGCTCCGGCGCGGCCGGCGGGGGCGCACCGCGGAGGGCGCGGCGGGGTCCACGCGCAGGCCTTCAGCCGAGGAGCGCGGGGCCGCTGCTGGCGCCGATCCGGGAGGCGCCGGCCTCGATCATCGCCAGGGCGTCCTCGCGGGTGCGGATGCCGCCGGAGGCCTTGACGCCGATCTTCGGGCCCACGGTCGCCCGCATCAGGCGGACGTCCTCCACGGTGGCCCCGGCGGTGGAGAACCCCGTGGAGGTCTTCACATAGTCGGCGCCGGCGGCCACGGCGGCCTCGCAGGCGAGGACCTTCTGCTCGTCGGTCAGCAGGCACGTCTCGATGATCACCTTGAGCCGGGCCCCGCCCTGGTGGGCGGCCTCGGCGACGGCGCGGACGTCCGCCTCGACCCGCTTGCGCTCGCCGGCGCGGGCGGCGGCGATGTCGATGACCATGTCGATCTCGTCGGCCCCGGCGGCCACGGCCGTGGCGGTCTCGAACGCCTTGACCTCCTTGGCGGACGCGCCCAGCGGGAAGCCGACGACCGCGCAGGTCAGCACATCGCTGCCCGCCAGCTGGTCCCGCACGAACGAGGTCCACACCGGGTTGGTGCACACCGAGGCGAAGCCGTACTGCCTGGCCTCCGCGCACAGGGTGGCGATCTGCTCGCGGGACGCCTCCGGCTTGAGCAGCGTGTGGTCGACGTAGGGGGCGAGCTGGGGGGTGGTCACGGTCGGCCTTTCGACGGTCGGGCGGGTCGCGCTCAGCCTACCGGCCGCCGCCGGAGGGGGGATAAAGAACCAACCGGAGGGCCCGGTGGCCCGTCGATCCGCGGACCGTGACCGTTCCGTCACAATTACAACAGGAAAGTGTTCGCTAATCCGGCGTGGTCTGCTACATTCGATGCACGGCGAACTAAGGTTTGCCTCACCTGCGCCCTTGGTGGTTGCCGAGCGGTCGCAGGGGTGCGTCGGGATACCCCCGGTTCCCCTGACCCCCGTCCCGGCGCGCCCCCGCAATCGTCCCGCGCCCCCTGAGGCACCGAACAGGTGGCGATCCGCCACGGGCGCCTCCGCTGCAGTCCGCGCATCTGCTGCTGTCTCGGCTCCGCCGCTCGGCGCGTCTCCACCGCCGCGCCCGTTGTCACCGCCGCGTCCGTCGTCACTGCCCGGGCCGTTCTCCTGCCGCACCGGCGGTCACCATCGATCGGCCGGCCGGCGGGTGTGGCAGCGGTCGGGGCGGCTACCGTCCGTCGTCGTCGGTGCCCGCGGCGGACAGCGCGTCCGTGAGCTGCTTGAGCATCGCGCCCATCCGGAACCGCTCCGGTACGAGCGGGTCGATCCCGAGCTCGAGCAGCGGCGCGGCCGTCACGGGCCCCACGGTCGCGGCGAGCATCCCGCCCTGGAACGCGGCCAGCAGCTCCTCGTGCAGACCCAGCTCCTCGGCCGTGCTGAACAGCGCGTCCACGGCCGGGGCGGCGGTGAACGTCACGGCGTCCACCCGCCCGGCGGCGGCCTCGCGCACGAGCACCGGCACCTGCCCGGCGTCGTCGGCGGAGGCCCACCGGTAGGGGGTCACGGTGAGCACGCGGGCCCCGGCGTCGGTGAGCCGGCGACGCTGGACGACGTCGGCGATCCCGTGCAGCTGCAGGCCGACGGTGCGCCCGGTGAGGTCGCCGCCGTGCTCGGCCAGCACCAGGTCCACGAGCCCGGCGGTGGTCTCGTCCGCGGACATCCCGGCGTCCTCGAGGCCCAGGCCGCGCACCGCGCCCCGGCCCTTCGGCCCGCGCACGTAGACGTCGGCCTCGCGCAGGCACAGCAGCAGATCCGCGTCGAAGCCCTGGGCCTCGGACGCGTCGTGCCAGCGGCGCAGACCGTAGCCCGTGGTCAGCAGCACCAGGTCCGGGCGGGCCTCGAACATCGCCCGGGAGGCGGCCGCCAGCCCGGCGTCCTCGCCGACCGGCTCCACGCGCAACGCGGGGGCGTGCAGCACGCGCGCCCCGCGGCGCTCCAGGGCCGCGATCTGGTCCTCGGAGCGGCGGTGCGCGGTCACGCCCACCACCCGGCCGGCCAGGGGCAGGTCCTCAGCAGCCATGGGCGGTGACCTCCGCGAGGAACGCGTCCCGCTCGGCGGTCGCGAGGCGGACCACGGGCCCGATGACGACGACGGCGGGCGAGCCGCAGCCCGCCGCCGCGGTGTCCGCGACCGCGGTCGCGAGCGTGCTGATCGTGGAGCGCTGCCGGTCGGTGAACCCGCGCTCGACCACCGCCAGCGGAGTCGTGGGATCGGCGCCGGCCCGGACCAGGCCAGCCACGAGGTGGGGGAGGGTGGCCACGCCCATCAGCACTACGAGCGTGCCCCCGCCCGCGCCGAGACCGGCGAAGTGGGAGAGCTCCGCCTCGGAGAACGGCACGTGCCCGGAAGCGACCGTGAACATCCGGGACACCTCGCGGAAGGTCACCGGGATCCCGGCCGCGCCCGGCACCGAGACCGCGCTGGTGATCCCCGGGACCACGTCCACGGGGATGCCGTGGACGGCGCACGCGGCGAGCTCCTCGGCGCCGCGGCCGAACACGTAGGGGTCCCCGCCCTTGAGCCGCACCACCGAGCGGCCGGCCAGGGCGTGCTCCACCATGAGGTCCTGGATTGTCGACTGCGGGACCGGGTGGTGGCCGGGCGTCTTGCCCACCGGGACGATCTCGGTGCCGGGGGCGGCGGCCGCGACCGCCCCGGAGGGCGCGAGCCGGTCGACGAAGACCACGTCGGCGTCCTGTAGGGCCGCCACGGCGCGCACGGTGAGCAGGTCGTCCGCCCCGGGGCCGCCGCCGACCAGGGTCACACGGCCCCCGGTGCGGGCCGCGGGCTCCTGCACCACGGGCACACGGGCGCCGGCCGCGTCCAGGGCCTCGCGCCAGCGCTGCGCCGCGGGACCGACGACCACGGCGAGCGCGACGCCCGCGAGATCCGCCGGGCCGAGCAGCGCGGGCTCGGCCACGGAGCGGACGGCGGCGCCGGCCGCCTCGTAGCGGTGCCGGGCGCGCCGGGCGTCGTGCGGGGCGCCGAGGACGAGCACCGGGACTCCGGTGAGGTCGGCGGTCAGCAGCATGCGGTCCTCCAGGGGGCGAGCGGGGGTCGTGGCGGGACGGTCGCCCCTACCAGGATGCGGCACGCGTGTTACAGCGCGGTTGCCCGCGTGACGTCGCGTGACGCTCGCGGCGTTGCCCGGGCCCCGATCGTAGGCTGGATCCATGACGACCACCGAGCCCCCCGTCCTGCTCGCCTGCGCCCACGGCACCAGCGCCCCGGCAGGGCGCACCGCCGTGCAGCGCCTCGTGGACGCCGTCGCCGCCGAGCTGCCGGACGTTGAGGTCGTGCCTACCTGGGTTGACGTGCAGACCCCCGACCTGGCCGAGCGCACCGAGCAGTACGCCGGGCGCCCCGCGGTGGTGGTCCCGCTGCTGCTCTCCGCCGGCTACCACGTCTACGTGGACGTGGCCGAGGCGGTCGCCGCCGACGACCTCCACCGGGTCTCGTCCGCCCTGGGCCCGGACCGGGCGCTGGCGCGGCTGCTCGCCCGGCGGGTGCACGAGGCGTGCACGGCCGCCGGCGCCCCGCTGGGGGAGCACGACGCCGTGGTGCTCGCTACCGCCGGGTCCTCGGACCGCCGCGCGGTGGTGGACTGCGCCGCGGTGGCGGACCTGCTGGCCGAGGAGCTGGGCCGGCCCGTGACCGTGTCCTACCTCGCCGCCGCGCGCCCCCGCGTGGCCGAGGCGGTGTCCGGCGCCCGGGCCGGCCTGGCGGACAGGGGTCGCGTCGTCGTCGCGAACTACCTGCTGGCGCCCGGCTACTTCCTGGACCTCTCGCGGGCCGCCGGCGCGGACGTGGACACCGAGCCCCTGGCCGTGCCGGAGGGAGAGGTCCCCGCCGAGCTCGTGGACGTGGTGGTCTCGCGCTACCGCTCGGTGGCCTGAGCGCCTGCCCGCTCAGCCCACCGGGTGTGCCGGGTGCCCAGGTGCACCCGTCCGGACGACTTGGTGCGCCGAGCCCCCAAGTTCGCTCGCGCCCTGCGCCGAGTCCCCAATGCAGGCGCAATTCCCCAGATCTATCCTGGGGAGTTGCTGCGGCCCTGGGGACTCGGCGGAAATGGCGCCCGCAACTTGGGAACTCGGCGCCCGGGCAACACCGGAGCTTGGGGACTCGGCGGACAAGGCGCCAGGATTCTGGGGACTCAGCGTCAGGCCGACCCCTGAGCATGGGGCCTCGGCGTCCGGGCAACCCCGGAGCTTGGGGACTCGGTGGAAGTGCCGTCCGGAGCTTGGGGACTCGGCGGGTGGGGTGCCCGGGGTGGGGATACCGGGGAGGTCAGGCGCGGACGCGGGTGAGGTCGGCGTCCTCGTAGCGGACCATCGTGGAGCCGGTGACCAGCTTGTGGCCGAACCACAGGGCCAGGAACAGCGGCAGACCGATGTAGGCGGTCAGGGCGGCCATGAGGTCCATGTCGCCGATGAACGCCTGGTAGTTCTGCCCGAGGATCACCACGGCGCACAGCGCGAGCGCGACCAGGGGACCCAGCGGGAAGAACCGCGCCCGGTAGGGGAGGTCGGCGAGGTCGTGGCCCTGGGCGGTGTACGCCCTGCGGAACCGGTAGTGGCTCCAGGCGATGCCCATCCACACGATGAACCCGGCCAGGCCCGAGGCGCTGACCAGCCACACGTAGGCGTCCCCGTCACCGATGAAGGTGGTGAGGAAGGACGCCCCGCCCACCAGGGTGGTGGCGATGAGCGCGTTCATGGGCACACCGCGGCGGTTGACCCTCGCCAGGAAGCGCGGGGCCTTGCCGCCCTCGGCCAGCGCCCAGAGCATGCGGGTGGAGGCGTAGAGACCGGAGTTGCCGGCCGAGAGGATGGCGGTGAGGATCACCGCGTTCATCACGGAGGCCGCCGCGAGGACACCGGCGTTCTGGAAGACCAGGGTGAACGGGGAGATGGAGATGTCCTCGACGCCGCTCGTGAGCAGGTTGGGGCTGGTGTGGGGGATGAGGAAGCCGATCACGGTGATCGCGCCCACGTAGAAGAGCAGGATGCGCACGAACACGGTGCGGATGGCGCGCGGCACGTTCTTCTCCGGGTTCTCCGCCTCGCCGGCGGCCACGCCCACGAGCTCGGTGCCCTGGAAGGAGAAGCCGGCCACCATGAAGATCGCCAGGATGCCCAGGCCGCCGCCCACGAAGGGCGCCTCGCCGGTGGTCCAGTTCTCGAAGCCGGGCGACTCCCCGCCCAGGATGCCGACGATCATCAGGATGCCGAGCCCCAGGAACAGCACGATCGTGACGACCTTCACGAGGGAGAACCAGAACTCGCTCTCGCCGTAGGCCCGGGCGCTCAGCGCATTGAGGGCGAAGAGGATCGCCAGGAAGGACCCGGACCAGATCCACGAGGGCGAGTCGGGGAACCAGTAGCGCATGATCAGCGCGGCGGCCACGAGCTCGGCGGCCACGGTGATCGCCCAGTTGTACCAGTAGTTCCAGCCGATGGCGAAGCCGAAGGACGGGCTCACGAAGCGGGTCGAGTACTCCTCGAACGCGCCCGAGACCGGCAGGTACGTGGCCATCTCGCCGAGGCTCTGCATCAGCAGGAAGACCATGAAGCCGATGACCACGTAGGCCAGCAGCGCTCCTCCCGGCCCGGCGGTGGCGATGGTGTTGCCCGAGGCCACGAACAGGCCGGTGCCGATGGCGCCGCCCATCGCGATCATGGTCAGGTGGCGGGGCTTGAGGCTGCGGCGCAGCCTGTCCTGGGCGGGCAGCTGGTCCTGGATCTCAGGAGCGCTCTGCTCGGCCCGAGGGCGTGCGGTGGTGGTCACGCGGAATCTTCTCCTCTGCTGCGGTGGACGGACCACGGAAGGAGGAAGTGGGGGGGCGCCGTCCCCCCGAACGGTCCTGGCCGATTATGGGGGACTCGTTGCGAACCCAAAAATCGGGCGGCGGCCGGTACCGGTGCCTCCGCCTAGGATGGACGGGTGAAAACGCAGACGGAACCGGGTGAGGCCGCGCCGCGCCGCGGTTCCGGCGGGGCCGTGGATGTGGGCATTCTCACCGGTGTCCTCCTGGTCCTGGTCGCCGCGACGCTCGCGGCCCGCTGGGCGTGGACGCCGGCACCGTCGCCAGAGGAGCAGGTCTCCTGCGCGCCCTACGGCCTCGAGGACGTGAGCATCACCCCGCGCGGCGGCAGCGGCCCGCTCCGCGACGGACCGGTGCGCTCCGGCGGCCTGCGCTGGGCGGAGGGCCCCTCGGACCGGCTCGACGTCGCTTTCGAGCACGACGGCACGACCAGCAGCTACCACGTGTTCGCCGACGGCATCGACTGGAGCGAGCCGGTCGGCGTGGTGTTCCGCCTGCACGGGGACGGGGCCTACGAGTACCACCACCCGGAGCACAAGGTCTCGTGCCTCGCGGAGGTCGCGCGCTCGCACAACGCGGTGCTCGTGGCGCCCCGCACCCCGGACCGGCAGGGCGAGCCCACCTGGTGGGAGGACCTCGACGGCAACGCCGAGTGGTTCCTGGCCCTGGCCGAGCAGGAGGTCTTCGCCGAGTACGACCTCGACCGGTCCCGCACGTGGCTGCACGGCTACTCCGGGGGCGCCGAGTTCATCAGCTACGAGCTGCTGGCCGACCGCGCGGACTTCCTGTCGGGCGGCGGCGCGGTGCTCTCCGGCGGCGGCGGGGCACCGTCCGCCGGGTCCTCGGAGCCGACGGACGAGCAGCTCGAGCAGCTGGTGCTGCACTGGGACGTGGGTCTCGAGGACGACGGGACCGACCCCTGGGCGCCGTTCGACGCGCTCTCCGCGGCGGCCGCCGGGCACGCCTGGTACGAGGTCGCCGGCTACGCGCGGACCAGCGTGCGCTACCGCGAGGGTGTGGACCACTTCGAGCTGCCCGAGGCCCGGGTGCTCGACGCCGCGATGACCGCCGGGGAGTCCGCCTCGGGGTCCACCGTTCAGTCCACCTTTTGGTCCACGTCGGAGTCCGCCTCGGAGCCCTCGACGGGGCTCTCGCCCGACTCCCCGACGGGGCGGTCGGCAGGGGGACGTGACTGATCTCTCGTCGTCGTCCCTGGTCAGTGCGGCATCCGCGGAATCGCGGGGCACGGCGGGGGACAGAGCGGCGGGGACCAGGCCACGGCGCTCGTTTCAACTTGCGAACGCATCATGACCGACCGTACGGTGCAGTAAGTAGAGCGGGCAGGGGAGCCGGTTCAGGGGGAAGGCCGATGCGGGGGCATCACGGCTGAACACTCACTTCCAGCACCGCGCCGATCCGGCGCGCGTGTTCCCGGGGTGCCTTCCAACCGGTCCGTCCGGTCCCTGGGCTCGTCCTTCCTGCCGGCACCGGCCGTTGTGCAGATCCACAGCGGCAGTGAAGTCGATGGGGGAATCAATGACAGTGCGCCCAACCACGCGCAGCGGCTCGACCCGCCGGGGAGGCGGGCGGCACCTGCTCGAGGACCGGTATCCGGAGCAGGACCCGATGGAGGGCGGCGACGTCCTGGACCGGGCGCTGCACACGCAGTCCCTGCCGCAGGTCCCCGGCCGCGCCGTCTTCCCCGTGGCGTCGGCGCCGGCCCCGCGCACGCTCGTGGACATCGTCATGGACACCGTCTCCCGCCACCCGGACGCGGTGGCCGTCGACGACGGAACCACCGTGCTCAGCTACGCCGAATTCCTGGAGCGCGTCGAGGCCCAGGCCCAGCGCCTGTGGGACCTCGACATCGGCCGCGGGGACCGCGTGGGCATCCGCGTCCCGTCCGGGACTGTGGACCTCTACGTGGCCGTCCTCGGCACGATCTTCGCCGGCGCCGCCTACGTCCCGGTGGACTTCGACGACCCGGACGAGCGGGCCGACACGGTCTGGGAGGAGGCCGGAGTGTGCGCCGTCTACGGCGCGGGCCTGGCCCTCCGGCCGCGCAGCGGCGTCCGCGCGGACGCCGACTGCCGGCAGCCCGGCACGGGTGACGACGCCTGGATCATCTTCACCTCCGGGTCCACCGGCAAGCCCAAGGGCGTGGCGATCAGCCACCGCTCGGCCGCCGCCCTCGTGGACGCCGAGGCCGAGCTCTACCTGCCCCGGCGCCCCCTGGCCCCGGGCGACCGCGTGATGGCGGGGCTCTCGGTCGCCTTCGACGCCTCGTGCGAGGAGATGTGGCTGGCCTGGCGCTCCGGCGCCGCCCTGATCCCGGCCCCCCGCGCCGTCGTGCGCTCGGGCACCGACCTCGGCCCGTGGCTCGTCGAGCGGGGCATCACCGCCGTCTCCACGGTGCCGACACTCGCGTCGATGTGGCCGGCCGAGGCGCTGAGCCGCATCCGCCTGCTCATCTTCGGCGGGGAGGCGTGCCCCAACGAGCTCGCCGCCCGCCTGGTGCACCCCGGCCGCGAGGTCTGGAACACCTACGGCCCCACCGAGGCCACGGTCATCGCCACCGGCGCCGTGCTCACCGGCGAGCCGCCCGTGCGCATCGGCCTGCCGCTGCCCGGGTGGGAGCTGGCCGTCGTCGACGCCTCCGGCAACCCCGTGCGCTGGGGCGAGGAGGGCGAGCTGATCATCGGCGGCGTCGGGCTGGGCCGCTACCTGGACCCGGCCAAGGACGCCGAGAAGTTCGCGCCCATGGACTCCCTGCGCTGGGAGCGGGCCTACCGCTCCGGCGACCTGGTGCGCGCCGACCCCGAGGGCATCGTCTTCGTGGGCCGCGCCGACGACCAGGTGAAGATCTCCGGCCGGCGCGTGGAGATGGGCGAGATCGACGAGCAGATGTCGCGGCTGCCCGGCGTGCAGGCCGGCGCCGCCGCCGTGCACACCACCCCGGCCGGCAACCAGGTCCTCGTGGGCTACCTCGTGGCCGAGGCCCCGGGCTCGGTGGACCTCGCCGGCGCCCGCCGCCTGCTGGCCGACCGCCTGCCGGGCCAGATGGTGCCCGCGCTGACCCTGATGGACGAGCTGCCCCTGAAGACCTCCGGCAAGGTGGACCGCAAGGCCCTGCCCTGGCCGCTGCCCGCCGCCGGCGCCGCCGCGGAGACCTCGCAGATCGACGCCGAGCTCGAGTGGCTCGCCGCCCTGTGGGCCGACCAGCTCGGCCCCCTGCCCATCGACGAGGACAGCGACTTCTTCGTCCTCGGCGGCACCTCCGTGGCGGTGGCCAAGCTCGTCTCCGAGATCCGCCGCTCCTGCCCGGACGCCGCGATCGCCGAGATCTACCGGCACCCCACGCTCGCCGGGATGCACGAGTACCTGGCCACGCTGCCGCGCGTCGACGTCGTCGCCCAGGAGGCCGCACGCGAGCGCCGAATCGTGGACGTCCCCCGCTGGAACGGCCTCGTGCAGGTCCCCTTCCTGACGGCGCTCTACGCGGTCTCGGGGCTGCGCTACGTGCTGGGCGCCGCGATCGTCGTCTGGCTGCTCTTCAACATGCTGGGCGCGGGGTGGGTCCCGAACCCGCCGCTGCTGCCCCTGGTGGTCGGATGGCTCGTGCTCTTCGCCCTGCCCGGCCGGCTGGCGCTCACCGCTCTGTTCATCCGGCTGCTGACCTTCCGGCTGCGCCCCGGCGCCCACGCCCGCGGCTCCTGGACCCACCTGCGGGTCTGGATGGCCGAGCGGGTCCTAATCTTCAACAAGTTCGAGCCCCTCATGGGCACCCCCGTGATGGTGCTGTTCTTCCGGCTGCTCGGCAACCGGGTGGGGCGCCACGCCCACCTCGACACGTTGCCTCCCGTCAGCGGCATGGCCCGCATCGGCGACGGCGCCGCCGTCGAGCACGAGGTGGACCTCTCCGGCCACTGGCTCGAGGGCGACGTCCTCCACCTCGGCGGCGTGACCGTCGGCGCGAACGCCCGGGTCGGCACCCGCACGCTCCTGAGCCCGGGCGCCGTGGTCGAGCCCGGCGCGGAGGTCGATCCCGGCTCCCACGTCACCGGCACCGTCCCCGCGGGCCGCCTGCAGGGCGGCTCCCCGCTCGTGGACCTCGGCGCCGCCGGGGAGTCCTGGCTCGAGTGGGCCCCGGGCCGCAGCAACCGGCTGCTGACCGGGCTGCTGTACGCGCTCGGTCTCGGCACGGTGGGGATCCTGCCCGTGCTGGCCGTGATCCCCGGCGCGCTGCTCGTCTTCACCCAGGTGCGCGGGCTCGAGCTCTACGAGCTCGTCTTCCCCGTCGTGGCCCTGTGGGTGCCGGTGTTCGCCGTGCTCACGCTCCTGGTCTACCTCGCCCTGCTCGTGTTCGTCGTGCGCGCGCTCGCCCTGCTGATCCGTCCCGGCCACCACCCCGCCGACGGGACCGTGGGCTGGGCCGTGTGGCTCACGGGAGTGCTGCTGCAGAAGAGCCTCGTCTCCACCTACCCCGTCTACGCCTCCATCGCCACGCCGTTCTTCCTGCGGCTGCTGGGCGCCCGCGTGGGCGACCAGGTGGAGATCTCCACCGTGGAGACCCTGCCGCACCTCACCACCTTCGAGTCCGGCTCCTTCATGGCCGACCACTCGATGGTCAGCTCCGCCCGCACCGGCTTCGGCTGGATCCACGTGGGCCCCTCGACCGTGGGGGAGCGCTCCTTCGTGGGCAACTCCGCGATCGTGGGCCCGGACCGGGACGTCCCCGAGGACTCCCTGGTCGCCGTGCTGTCCTCCACCCCGGCCGACGCCGAGCGCGGCACGTCCTGGCTGGGCCGGCTGCCCGAGCCGATCAGCCGCGTCACCGACACCGCGGACGAGGCCGTCACCTACCGCCCCCGCCGGCGCCTGGTCGTGGCCCGCACGCTCGTGGAGTCCCTGCGCGCCGTGCCCTTCATGGTCACCGCGTGGCTGGACCTCGCCATCGTGTACGTGCTCACCACCGTCTACATGCGCGCCGGGGGAGGCCTCGACGGCATCGTCTCGGCGCTGCTGTGGGCCACGCCCGTGGTGCTCGCCGCCGGCGTGGTGGCCGCCCTGATCCCCGTGCTCGTCAAGTGGGCCCTGATGGGCCGCTTCCGCGAGGGTGAGCGCCCGCTGTTCAGCTCCTTCGTGTGGCGCAACGAGCTCGCCGACACCTTCGCCGAGTCCCTGGCCGTGCCCGGCCTGGTCCGGCTGGCCGTCGGCTCCCCGGTGTTCAACGCCTGGGCCCGGCTCATGGGCGCCCGGATCGAGCGCGGCGTGTGGTGCGAGACCTGGTGGCTGCCCGAGTTCGACCTCGTGCACCTGGGCCGCGGCGTGTCCGTCAACCGGGGGACCGTGCTCCAGACCCACCTGTTCCACGACCGCATCATGCGGCTGCAGCCCGTGTCGATGGAGGCGGGCTCCACCCTGGGGCCCAACAGCTTCGTCCTGCCCGGCAGCACAGTGGAGGCCGGCGCCACCGTGGGCCCCGGCTCCCTGGTCATGGCTCAGGAGACCGTGCCCGCCGGCAGCACCTGGGGCGGCAACCCGATCCGCCCGCTGCACGCCGGGGCCCTCGAGTCCGTGCCCGCGGGCGCCCTCGAGTCCGTACCTGCCGGGGCCCTCGAGTCCGTGCCCGCGGGCGCCCTCGAGTCCGTACCTGCCGGGGCCCTCGAGTCCGTGCCCGCGGGCGCCCTCGAGTCCGTACCTGCCGGGGCCCTCGAGTCCGTGCCCGCCGGCGCCCTCGGCTCCGTGCTCACCGGAGGAACGATCCGTGAGCGCTGAGCACGTGGCCGCCACGCGCGGCGGAGGCACCGCGGTGCTCAACGTCCCCGGCGCCTCCGGCCGGCGCACCCGGCGGCGGCTGATCGGCGTGGACGCCGCCCGGGGCTTCGCCCTGCTCGGGATGATCGCCGTGCACACCATGCCGGTCTGGGACGCGGAGAACGAGCGGGCCTCCCTGAGCTGGTCGCTGTTCGCCGGGCACTCGGCCGCCCTCTTCGCGACCTTCGCCGGGGTGAGCTTGGCGTTCCTCTCCGGGGGCCGCACCCCGCACACGGGCCGGCGCCTCGCCGGGGACCGGGCGGGGCTGGTGGGCCGCGCCGCGGTGATCGCCCTCGTCGGGCTCCTCGTGGGCCTCGTGGCCCTGCCGGTGGACAACATCCTCATCTACTACGGAATGTTCTTCCTGCTCGCTGTCCCGTTCCTGGGCCTGCGCATCCGGCACCTGCTGATCAGCGCGGCGGCGTTCACCGTGCTGGCCCCTTTCCTGATGCAGTGGGCCCTGGACGTCCTGCCCGCACACGTTTACGGCAATCCCACGCTGTGGAACCTCGTCACGGAGCCGGTCACCGTGCTCTCCCAGCTGCTGCTGACCGGCACCTACCCCGCCCTGCCGTACATGGCCTACCTGTGCGCGGGGATCGCCCTGGGGCGGATGAACCTCACGAGCCGGCGGGTGCAGCTGTGGCTCGTGGGCGCCGGCGCGGCGCTGGCCCTGCTCTCCTGGACGCTGTCCATGGCGGCGCTGCTGGCCCTCGGCGTCTACGACCGGATCTGGGAGGCCACCCCGTGGCTGACCGAGGAGCAGATCGACGAGATCCTCGTCTTCGGCCCGGACCCGTCCCTGCCGACCACCACCCTGTGGTGGCTCATGGTGCCCGCCCCGCACAGCAACACGCCCGTGGCGCTGCTCCTGAGCCTCGGCATGGCAGCGTTCGCGCTCGGTGCGTTCCTGCTCCTGGCGCGGCTGATCGGCAAGGCGCTCACCCCGCTCGCGGCCACCGGGTCCATGACGTTCACGCTCTACACCCTGCACCTGCTGTTCCTCGGCACCGAGGTCTACGACCTGCACCCGGCGTTCTGGCTCTGGATGCAGGTGGCCGTGTTCGGCCTGCTGGCCGGGGCGTGGCAGCGCGCGGTGGGGCAGGGCCCGCTCGAGAAGCTCGTGGCCCGCACCGCGAAGCGCATCGCCCGAGGAGTTACGGAGCGCTGACCTGACGCCGAGTCCCCCATCCGGTGGCGGTTCCCCACGCATCCACGTGGGGAACCGCCACCGGATGGGGGACTCGGTGCGTGCGGGCGCCGGTGATGGGGGACTCGCTGCACCGGGGCGCCGGTGACTGGGAACTCGGTGCGTGCGGGCGCCGATGACTGGGGACTCGGTGCTTGCGGGCGCCGGTGATGGGGGACTCGCTGCACCGGGGCGCCGGTGACTGGGGACTCGGCGCGTGCGGGCGCCGATGATGGGGGACTCGGTGCACCGGGGCGCGGGTGACTGGGGACTCGGTGCTTGCGGGCGCCGATGACTGGGGACTCGCTGCGCGGGGGCGCCGGTGGCGGGGGACTCGGTCTCACTGCCGGACCACCTCACACGCGGGCCACCTCACACGGGGAGGACCACCGTGTGAGTGAAAGTGCATCGGGGCGTTACCCCTCGCGTGGGGGACCGAAACACGGGATTCGTAGCGTGGGAGCACCGCACGCCGCCGTCGCCGTGCTCCGCACCCTCGCCCCGGAGGTCTCCCGTGAGCTCAGAACTGCATCCCGACCCGGCCACCACGGCGGCGACCACGCCCCCGCCGCTCGCCCTGCGCGAGCGGCCCGGCCGCTGGCTGGACGGCTACCGCCCCGAGGACCCCGCGTTCTGGGAATCCACCGGCCGCCCCATCGCCCGCACGAACCTCAAGTGGTCCGTCTTCGCCGAGTTCCTCGGCTTCGCCGTCTGGCAGCTGTGGGCCATCACCGTGGTCTTCCTGCCCGGCGCGGGCTTCACCTTCACCGACTCCCAGATCTTCTGGCTGATCTCCATCCCTTCGTTGGTGGGCGCCACGCTGCGCATCCCGTACACCTTCATGGTGGGACGCTTCGGCGGCCGGAACTGGACCATCGTCTCCGCCCTGCTGCTGCTGATCCCCACGGTGGGCCTGGCCCTGGCGGTCGGCAACCCGGACACCCCGTTCGCGGTCATGCTGCTGCTGGCGGCCACCGCCGGCTTCGGCGGCGGCAACTTCGCCTCCTCGATGGCCAACATCACCTTCTTCTACCCGGTGCGGGAGAAGGGCTGGGCGCTCGGGCTGAACGCGGCCGGCGGCAACCTCGGCACCGCGGTGGCGCAGCTCGTCGTCCCGATCGCCGTCTCGCTCGTCGCCCTCGGGGCGACCGGGCTCTCGGTGGCCGGCTGGATCTGGGTGCCGTTCATCCTGTTCGCGGCGTGGGGCGCGAAGAAGTACATGCACAACCTCTCCCACGCCAAGGGCGACGTCGCCGGGTCCCTGGCCACGGTCACGGAACCGCACTTCTGGATCATGTCCTTCCTCTACGTGGGCACGTTCGGCTCCTTCATCGGCTTCTCCAGCGTGTTCCCCAAACTCATCGCCGACACCTTTCCGGAGTTCTCGTCCTTCAGCATGGGCGCCGCGGCCCTGTCCCTGGCGTTCCTCGGCCCGCTGGTCGGCTCGGTCTCCCGGCCCTACGGCGGCCGGCTCGCGGACCGCTTCGGCGGCGCCCCCATGACGGTGGCCGTGTTCGCGGTCATGGCGCTGCTCGCGCTGGCCGTGGTGATCACCCTGCCCCTGGCCAACTTCTGGCTGTTCCTGGGCCTGTTCCTGCTGCTCTTCACCGCGGCGGGCATGGGCAACGGCTCCACGTACCGGATGATCCCCTCGATCTACCGGGTGCTGGGACTGCGGCAGCAGCAGGACGTGGCGGTCTCCACCGAGCGCAAGGCCTCGGCGGCCCTGGGCCTGATCGGCGCGGTCGGCGCGTACGGCGGCTTTCTGATCCCCCAGGCGCTCAATCTCTCGAACAGCACCACCGGCGCCTACAACGCCGCGTTCTACGGCTTCGTGGCGTTCTACCTCGTGGCCCTGGGCACGACCTGGTTCTGCTACCTGCGCAGGGGCACCGAGATGGGCGACAGCCACATCTGAGTCCGCCGCGCCCCGCCCGCACGACACCAGGAGGAGCCACCCGCATGAGCACGACGGCGACCCACTGCCCCTACTGCGCCCTGCAGTGCGCGATGACCCTGGACACGGGGTCGGACACCGCCGCCGAGCAGGGCTTCCCCGAGGTGCTGGGACGGCAGTTCCCGGTGAACCAGGGCGGGATGTGCCGCAAGGGCTGGACGTCGGCGGAGCTGCTGGCCGACCCGTCGCGGCTCACGGCGCCGCTGCTGCGCGGCGCGGACGGGGTCTTCCAGGAGGTCTCCTGGGAGACGGCCCTGGACCGGATGGCCGGGGAGTTCCGGGCCGCCCAGGAGCGCTGCGGCCGGGACGGGGTCGGCGTCTTCGGCGGCGGGGGCCTGACCAACGAGAAGGCCTACCAGCTGGGGAAGTTCGCGCGGGTGGCCCTGCGGACCTCGCGGATCGACTACAACGGCCGGTTCTGCATGTCCTCCGCGGCGGCCGCCGCCAACCGCTCACTGGGCATGGACCGCGGCCTGCCCTTCCCGGTGACCGACCTCGACGATGCCCACACCGTGCTGCTGCTGGGCACCAACCCGGCCGAGACCATGCCGCCGTTCGTCCAGCACCTGCAGCACGCCCAGGAGCACGGCGGCCTCGTCGTCGTCGATCCCCGTCGCACCGCCACGGCACGGATGACCGAGGACGGGGGCGGTCTGCACCTGCAGCCGACCCCCGGCTCGGACCTCGTGCTGCTGCTCGGCCTGGCTCACGTGGTCCTGCACGAGGGCCTCGCGGACCAGGACTACCTCGAGCGGCGCACCACGGGCCTCGAGGCCTTCACGACGAGCATCAACGCGTGGTGGCCCGAGCGGGTCGAGCAGGTCACCGGGGTCCCGGCCGTGCGGATCCGCCGGGCCGCCCACCTGCTGGCCCGCGAGCGCCGGGGCACGTACGTGCTCACCGGTCGCGGGGTGGAACAGCACGTCGACGGCACGGACACCGCGACCGCCGCGATCAACCTGGCCCTGCTCCTCGGCCTGCCCGGCGTCGTCGGCTCCGGCTGGGGCACCCTCACCGGCCAGGGCAACGGGCAGGGCGGGCGCGAGCACGGTCAGAAGGCGGACCAGCTGCCCGGCTACCGCACCATCACGGACCCCGTGGCCCGCGCGCACGTGGCCGGCGTGTGGGGCGTGGACCCCGCGGACCTGCCCGGCGCGGGGATCCCGGCCGTGGAGCTGCTGACCACCCTGGGCACCGAGCGCGGCGTGCGCTGCCTCTGGGTCAACGGCTCCAACGTGGTGATCGGCGCCCCGGACACCGACGCCGTGACCCGTGGCCTGCAGGCCCTGGACTTCCTCGTGGTCTGCGACTTCTTCTTCTCCGAGACGGCCGAGTACGCCGACCTCGTCCTGCCCGTCCTGCAGTGGGCCGAGGAGGAGGGCACCATGACGAACCTCGAGGGCCGGGTGCTGCGCCGCCGCCGCGCGGTGGACCCGCCGCCGGGAGCCCGGGACGAGCTGTGGATCATGGCCGAGCTCGCCCGGCGGCTCGAGGCCCCCGGCACGTTCAGTCCCGAGCCGGAGGAGGTCTTCGAGGAGCTGCGCCGTGCCTCCGCCGGCGGGAAGGCCGACTACTCGGGGATCAGCTGGGCCGCCCTGGACGCGGACGAGGTCTGCTACTGGCCGTACCCGGCGGGCGGGTCGGCGGGCACCCCCCGGGCCTTCCTCGACGGCTTCGGGCACGCGGACGGGCGGGCCGTGCTCGTGCCGGTCAGGACCCGTGCCGCCGGCCGGGCCGTCGACCCGAGCCCGCGCGGGAACCGCCGGGAGCCCCTCCACCGGGCGGGGACCCTGACCCTCGTGACGGGGCGGTACCTGGAGCACTACCAGTCCGGCAACCAGACCCGCCGCGTGCACTCGCTGCACGAGGCCCGGCCCGAGTCCAAGATGCAGATCCACCCCGCGACCGCGGCCTCCCTCGGCATCCGGGACGGCGCCGTGGTGGAGCTCACCAGCGCCCGGAGCCGCGCCGTGGCCCTCGCCCAGCTGACCTCCGACATCCGTCCCGACACCGTGTTCCTGCCCTTCCACTACGCCGGCCGGCAGACCGCCAACAAGCTCGTGTCCTCGGACGCCGTGGACCCGATCTCGTCCATGCCCGAGTTCAAGGCCGGCTCGGTGACGGTCCGGGCGATCGACCCCGAGGAGACGACCCGATGACCGTGCACCGCCCCACCCGTTCCACCGGCACCCCGATGCGGCCCGGCGAGCACGTGGTCGTGATCGGCTTCGGCCCCGTGGCCGCGCGCTTCGTCGACGACGTCGCCGACCTCGCCGCCGAGGGCACGATCCGGCTCACCGTGATCGGCGGGGAGGCCGACCCCGCCTACAACCGGGTGCTCGTGGGCGAGCACGCCATGGGCCGCGCCGAGCTCGCCACGATGGGACTGGCCGACCCCGAAGCCCTGTCGCAGTCCGGGATCGACGTCCTGCTCGGCACGGAGGTGACCCGGATCGACCGCTCCCGCCGGATCCTGCGCCTCACGGACGGATCGACGGGGGAGGCCCGGGAGCTCGGCTACGACCGCCTCGTCCTCGCCACCGGCGCCCGACCCAACCTGCCCGTGCTGCGCGGGATCAACCCCGACCCGGACGCCTACGAGCACCTCCCGGCCGGCGTCACCGCCCTGCGGGACCTGCGGGACGCCCGTGCGGTCCGCGAGGTCGTCGACCGCCGGGGCCGGGTCGTGGTCCTGGGCGGCGGCGTGCTCGGGCTCGAGGCCGGGCTCGCCGCGAGCGAGGTCGGCTGCCCGGTGACCGTGGTGCACCACGCCCCGTGGGTGATGACCCGCTCCCTCGACGCGGCCGGCGGCGCCCTGCTGGGCCGGGCGCTCGCGGACGCCGGGGTGGGGGTGGCCTCCGGGGCCCAGGCGCGCGAGGTGCTCCTGGACGAGGACCGGCGTTTCCGCGGCCTCCTCCTCGACGACGGCCGGGAGGTCCCCGGCGAGCTGCTGCTGCTCTCGATCGGCGTCACGGCCCGCACCGAGCTCGCCGAGGGCGCCGGACTGCGCACCGCCCGCGGCGTCGTGGTCAACCACGAGCTCGAGGCCGACGTGGAGCAGCGCGTGTTCGCGATCGGCGACTGCGCCGAGGTGCTGTGCAAGGACCCGTCCTGCCAGGTCTGCCCGGGCCGGCAGGGGGTGGGCCCGTCCGGGCTCGTCGGTCCCGGCTGGCGGCAGGCGGAGTGGCTGGCGGCCCGCGTTCGCGCCGAGCTGGAGGCCGTGGCCGACGGCGGCACGACGGTCCTCGCGCCGCTGACCGAGGGTCCCGCCGGTGCGGTGCGGCTCAAGGCGCACCAGGTGGAGCTCGCCGCGGCCGGGGGAGTCGGGGGACTGCCCTGGGAACCCCGTCCGGACGGCGGGTCCGTGGTGCAGTGGGCGGACGGCTCGGCGGGGACCTACGCCAAGCTCGTGCTCGGCCCGGACCGGAGCCTCGAGGGCTACATCGTGCTCGGCCTGCCCGGCTCGGCGGCCGGCATCGGGCTGCTGTACGACCGGGGCGAGGCGGTGCCCGAGGACCCGAGCGTCCTGCTGCGCCTCGACGGGCCGGACGCCGGGAGCGGGGAGAGCCCGATGACCCCGGAGTCGACGGTCTGCCACTGCGCGGGCGTCACGATGGGCCGGATCACGGACGTCGTGGAGGAGGGCGCCGCCACGGTCGAGGAGGTCAGTTGCGCCACGCGGGCCTCCACCGGCTGCGGGGGCTGCAGGGACGCCGTGCGCCGGCTCGTCGAGGAGCACGCGGCCGCGGTGTGACGGGCCCCGGTGCCGACGGAGGATCACCGGTTCTGCGTGTGCATTCGCACAAGGGTGGACAGCGTCGCCGACCCGTTCCGGTTGGCCGGCGTGGCCCGGGGTGCGAAGATGGTCGCGCCCGTCGCCCGTCTCCGCGGGCCGGCCCCGACGAACAGGACGACCATCCATGAGAGAGCGCCCCACCGAGAACCGGCCCGCGGCGGCCGGGGCCCGCGCCGCCGCGGGGCGTGCCTCGAGGCGCCTGGCCGGCATCGACGCCGCCCGTGGGCTCGCGCTCGTGGCCATCATGTGCGTGCACATCCTGCCCATGTCCTACGCGGCCACGGGCCGGCCCACGGTGACGTGGATCCTGTTCCCCGGCGACTCCCCGGCCCTGTTCGCGCTACTGGCCGGCACGGGGCTGGCGCTCATCTCCGGCGGCCGCCGGCCGTTCCGGGGCCGCGAGATGGCGGCCGCCCGGGCGGGCATCGCGGTGCGCGCGCTGCTGCTCCTGGTCCTCGGTCTGGTCATCGGCCACCTCATGCCGCCGGAGCCCCCGGCGTACAACATCCTGATCTACTTCGCCGCGTACTTCGTGCTCGCCCTGCCCTTCCTGGGGCTCGGGCCGCGGGCCCTGTTCCTCGGCGCGGCCGCCGCCCTGGTGGCCGGTCCGCTGCTGCTCCATCTGGTGGGGGACTCGATGCCGGAGTTCTCCGCGTACAACCCGACCGCCGTCACCCTGGTCACCGAACCGGTCGCGGTGCTCGGGCAGCTGCTCCTGACGGGGACCTACCCCGCCCTGCCGTACCTGGCCTATCTGCTGGCGGGCCTGGCCATCGGCCGGCTCAACCTCCGCCGCCGGGACGTCCAGGTCCGGCTGGTCGTGGTCGGCGCGGCGCTCGCGGTGACCGCGAAGCTGGTGTCGCGGCAGCTGCTCTACGCCGGGGACGTCTACACGAGGCTGCTGTTCAGCGACCCGGACCTCACCTCGGCGCAGCTCGAGAGCCTGCTGACCTACGGCCCCACCGGGTCGCTGCCGACGACCTCGCCGTGGTGGCTCGTGCTCACCACCCCGGACGTCAACACGCCGTTCTCCGTGGCGTGGAGCCTCGGGGTGAGCCTGGCCGTCGTCGGGACCTGCCTGCTCCTCGCCCGCCGGCACAGCGCGTGGCTGCTGCCCCTGACGGCGGTGGGTGCGATGTGCCTCACCCTGTACACGGCCCACCTCGTGTTCCTGTCCTTCGAGGTGTTCTACACGGCTCCCATGCTGTGGCTGATCGCGAGCCTGGTGCTCTCCGTGCTGTTCGCCCTCGCCTGGCAGCGCGCCTTCGGGACGGGCCCGCTGGAACGGGCGATGAACGTGGTGGTCCGGCCGGTCCGCCGGGCCGTGGCTCAGCGGTCCAGCCGGTAGCCGCGCTTGATCACGGTGGTGACCAGGGGCGCGGGCAGGATCCTGCGCAACCGGGAGATCACCATCTCCAGGGCGTGCTCGGTCTCCAGGCCCGGCACCGCGGACAGCAGCAGCCCCCGGGAGACCACCGCCCCGGGGTGCGCGGCGAGGGCCCGCAGCACCGCGACCTGCGCGTCGGAGAGCGGGACGAACACGCTCTCCAGGGCGGCACCGGTGCTCATCAGCCGCAGCGTCCCGTGCCGGGTCGGCACCACCAGGGTGCGCTCCTCGACCGCGTGGGTGCACACCGCGCGGACCAGGGCGCCGAGCCGGAAGCGCTCCGGCACGAGCGGCTCCACGCCGACCTCCAGCAGGGGCCCGGCGCACACGGGTCCCACCGCGGCGGCCGTGACGTCCGTGCGCAGGGCGTCCACGAGGTCCTCGTGGCGGCCCAGCTCATGGGCGGTGCTGAACAGGGCGTCCACGGCGGGAGCGGCGGTGAAGGTCAGCACGTCCAGGCGGCGCTCGCACACGTCGCGGATCAGGGCGGGGAGCCGCTCGCCGTCGTCGGCGGACAGCCACCGGTAGGGGGAGACCGTGTCCACGTGCGCCCCGGCGGCCACGAGGCGCTCGAGCTGGAGCTCGTCCGTCAGCCCGTGCAGCTGGACGGCCACGCGGGCGCCGGCCACGCCGTCGGCCAGGAGCCGGTCGACCACGGAGGAGGTCCGCTCGTCCTCGGAGACCTCCGCGTCCTCGAGCTCGAGGGAGAGCACCTGGCCCCGGGCCTTGGCCCCGCGGGTGATGACCCGCGCGGCCCGGAACGCGTCCCGCAGGTCCTCCCCGAGGCCCGCGGCGTCGGCGGCCTCGAACCACCGGCGCAGCCCGTAGGCCGTGGTCACCACGACGATCTCGGGCCGGTGGGCCAGCAGGGTGCGGGTGTCCTCGACCACCCGGGTGTCCTCGGCCACGGGGGAGATCATCAGGGCGGGGGCGTGCACCACCTGCGCGCCGCGGCGCTCCAGGGCGGCGATGAAGTCCGTGGCGCGGCGGTGGGCCGTCACGCCGACGCGGAAACCGGTCAGTTCGCCGAGCGCGCCGGTCGTGCCGAGGTCACCGGGTGCGGGGGCGGAGGGGGCAACGGTCATGGTCCGAGCGTAGGTCGGTCCTGTGACCACGGTGTTTCCCCAGGTTTCCGGTTCCGCACCGCCTGCTCCGCGCCCGGGACCGGGCCGCATCAGGCACGGGTGGCGGCGGCGCCCTCGCGGACCGGAATGCGCGGGCCGGTCAGCAGCACGGGGCCGTCGCCGGCCTCGGCGGCGGCGCGCTCGGCGTCGGTCGCGGGCCGGCGCTGACCGCGCTCCAGCACGTAGTCCTGCGAGTCGTCCGGGGCGGCGTCGTTGACGAAGGAGCGGAAGCGGCGCAGCCGCTCCGGGTCCTTCAGCGTCGCGGCCCACTCGTCCTCGTAGCGGTCCACGTGCCGGGCCATCGCGGCCTCGAGATCCTCGCCGATGCCCAGGGAGTCCTCGACGACGACGGCGCGCGCGTGCTCGACCCCGCCGTCGAGCTCCTCCTGCCACCGGGCCGTGCGCTGCATCCGGTCCGCGGTGCGGATGTAGTACATGAGGTACCGGTCGATGTACCGGACCAGGGTGTCGTCGTCCAGGCCCTGCGCCAGCAGCTGGGCGTGGGCGGGGTTCGCGCCGCCGTTGCCGCCGGTGTAGAGGTTCCAGCCGTCGGTCGTGGAGATGATGCCCACGTCCTTGCCGCGGGCCTCGGCGCACTCGCGGGCGCAGCCCGAGACGCCCATCTTGAACTTGTGGGGGGAGCGCAGCCCCCGGTAGCGCAGCTCCAGCCGCACGGCCATGCCCACGGAGTCCTGCACCCCGTAGCGGCACCACGTGGAGCCCACGCAGGACTTCACGTTGCGCAGCGCCTTGCCGTAGGCCTGCCCGGACTCGAAGCCCGCGTCCACGAGCTCCCGCCAGATCTCGGGCAGCTGCTCGAGCCGGGCCCCGAACATGTCCACGCGCAGGGCCCCGGTGATCTTCGTGTAGAGCCCGTACCGGCGGGCCACCTCACCGAGCACGATGAGCTTCTCCGGGGTGATCTCCCCGGCCGGCACGCGGGGGACCACGGAGTACGTGCCGTCCTTCTGCATGTTGGCCAGCGCCCGGTCGTTGGTGTCCTGCAGGGCGCCCCGGCCGGCGTCGAGCACGTACTCGTCCCGCTGCGAGGCGAGCACGGAGGCGACCACGGGCTTGCAGATGTCGCAGCCCAGGCCGGTGCCGAAGCGGGCGACGACCTCGTCCCACGAGGACAGGTCGAGGGCGCGCACGGCCTCGAAGAGCCCGGCGCGGGAGAGCTCGAAGTGCTCGCACAGCGCCTTGGAGACCTCCACGCCGGCCTTCGCGAGCTCCAGGTCCAGGGTCTTCTTGAGCATCGGGATGCAGGACCCGCACTGGGTGCCGGCGCGCGAGCACGTCTCGAGCTCGCCGATCTCGTGCACCCCGCAGGAGATCTGCTCCCGCACCGCCCCGGTCGTCACGTTGTTGCAGGAGCAGATGACGGCGTCGTCGGGCAGGTCCCCGGCCGGGGCGTCCGCCCCGGAGGCGGAGAGGTAGGCGCCCGGCTCACCGGGCAGCTCCCGGCCCAGCAGCGGGCGCAGCGCGTTGTACGGCTCGGCGTCGCCCACGAACACCCCGCCCAGGAGGGTCCTCGCGTCCTGGGTGACCACGACCTTCTGGTACATCCCGCGGGCGGGGTCCGCGTAGACGACCTCGAGGCAGTCCTCCGTCTCGCCGTAGGCGTCGCCGAAGCTCGCCACGTCCACCCCGGAGAGCTTGAGCTTGGTCGCGGTGTCGAAGCCGTCGAACGTGGAGCGCCCGCCGGCGAGCCGGTCCGCGACGATCTCCGCCATGGTGTTCGCGGGGGCCACGAGCCCGAGGCACTCCCCGTTCCAGGAGGCCACCTCCCCGATCGCCCACACGCGCTCCGCGGAGGTGCGGCACGCCTCGTCGATGACCACGCCGCCGCGCGGGGCGGTCTCGACGCCCGCGTTGAAGGCCAGGCGGTCCCGGGCCCGGATGCCGGTGGCCACGATGACCAGGTCCGCCTCGAGGTCGGCGGAGTCCCGGAACTCGACGGCGCACACCTCGCCGTCGGACTTGCGCAGCCCCACCCCGGAGGGGCGCTCGCCCAGGTGCAGGCGCACGCCGCGCGCCGAGATGAGGGCGTTGAGGGAGCGGCCGGCGCCCTCGTCGAGCTGGGCGTTCATCAGCCACTTGCGGGAGTGCACCACCGTGGCCTCCGCGCCGAGCTCCTGGAGCCCGCCCGCGGCCTCGAGGCCCAGCAGGCCGCCGCCGATGACCACGCCGCGCGGGGTGCGCCCGTACAGCGAGCGCAGCCGCTCGACCTCGGCGCGGATGCCCGCGACGTCGTCGAGGGTGCGGAACACGAACGCGTGGTGGGCGCCGGGGACGTCCAGGCGGGCGGCGTCGGAGCCGGTGGCCAGGACGAGCTCGTCGTAGCCGGTCACCGACCCGTCCGCCGCGGTGACCGTCCGGGCGGCGGGGTCGATCTCCCGGGCCTTCACGCCCTGGCGGAGATCCACTCGCGGGTCCTGCCACACGGTGCCGCCGCCCAGGGTCAGGTCGACGGCGCCGTCGAGGCCCGTGAGCGCCTTGGACAGCTGGACGCGGTCGTAGGGGACCCACGGCTCGTCGGCGAACACGGTCAGGCGCACGTGGTGGTCCTCCGCGGACAGCACCGCCTCCGCGAACCGGTGGGCGGCGGGGCCGCCGCCGACCACGACGACGTGCTGGGGGGACTGCGGGGAGAAGGGGGAGCGCGGCACGGGGACCTCCGGGAGATGGCGGGCGGCTGGGGCGTTGCCCCGACTCTAGGGAGACGGGATTGCCCTGCCGTTGCCCCGCCGTTCCGGTCTCTTTTCGCTTCCCTCACCGGTGCTCCGGACCGGTGTGAGCGGGCTTTGACCGGAGCGAAACCGTCCCGGAGCACGCGCGTCATCGTCCCCGCCTAACGTCGAGCACGACGTTCCCCCGAGCCGCAGGAGGCCCCCATGACGACGATCCTCACCCCGACCACGACGCCGGCGGACGCGTCCCCCCGCGCCGTTGCCGGCACCACGTGGCACGACGTGTGCGCCCTGACGGACCTCGAGCCCCTGTGGGGGGAGGCCGCCCGGGTGGCGGGCCACCAGGTGGCCCTGTACCGGGTGGACACCACCACGGTGCTCGCGGCCGACCACCGCGACCCCCGCACCGGGGCCTGCGTGATGGCCCGCGGCATCCTCGGCTCCCGGGGCTCGGCCGTCACGGTCGCCTCGCCCCTGCACAAGGAGGTGTACGACCTGGCGACCGGCCTGTGCCTCACGGGGGACGGCCCCGCCCTGCCGGTGCACCCGGCCGAGGTGCGCGACGGGCGGGTGCTCGTCGGTCTTCCCCGCTGACGGCACGTCGTCGGCGTTCGTCCAGGAGCTCGTCCGTAAGATGACCGGGTGACACGTCGAAACCCCCGGCCCGGTCCCCGGTGGCTGTGGTCCTGGCTGCCGCGCCGGCACCGCCACCGCGGCGAGACCTCCCGGCGCGCCCGGCGACGGCTGCGCCTGCTCGGGGCGGGTGCCCTGGCGCTGGTGCTCCTGCTCGTCACCACCGTGGCCCTCCTGCTCGGCCGGGACGACGAGACGCCGCAGGCCGAGGCCCCCGAGACCGTCTCGTGCGACCGCTACGGTCTCGACGGCGTCCGGGTCACGGCCCGCGGCCCCGGCGGGCCCACGGACGGAGCCGTGCTGGACGCCCGCGTGTTCGGCCCGGGGGAGGACCGGAAGGACCGCTTCCAGCTCGACTACGAGCACGACGGGATCACCAGCTCGTACCACGTCTTCGCCGAGGGTCTGGACTGGGACCGGCCGGTGGGGGTCGTGTACCACTTCCACGGGGACGGCGCCTTCGAGTACGAGAGCCCCCAGTACACCGCCTCCTGCCTGGCGGAGGTCGCCCGGGAGCACAACATGCTGCTGGTGGTCCCGCGGACACCCGACCGTGCGGGAGAGATCACCTGGTGGGAGGAGCGGGACCTCAACGCGCAGTGGATCCTGGCGCTCATCGAGGAGCGCCTGGAGCCCGAGTACGACATCGACCGCTCCCGCACCTGGCTGACCGGGTACTCCGGCGGGGCCCAGTTCATCAGCCAGAAGCTGCTGGCGGACCACGTCGACCTCGTGCCGGGCGGCGGCGCGATCATGATGGGCGGCGGACAGGCCCCGGACTCGCCCTCCGCGGAGCCCACCCGGGAGCAGCTCCAGGAGCTGCGCCTGCGCTGGGACGTGGGCACGGAGGACGACGGGGACGACCCGCGGGCAGAGTTCGACGCCCTGGCCGCGGCGTCGGACGGGCACGACTGGTACGAGGACCAGGGCTTCGAGCGCGCCCGGATCCGGTACCGGGACGGCGTGGACCACTTCGGGCTGCCCTACGCCCGCATCCTCGAACGCGCGCTGAACGCCGCCGAGGAGGACTCCCAGGACGGGTCCTCGAACTAGCCCCCGGTCCAGGCGCAGAACGCAACAGGGGCGGAAAGCCCGTTCGGCGTTTGCTCTAGTAAGCTCAGGTGTGCACCAGTGCTCCGCGGGGCCGTCGTCCACGGCGCCCGGGCGGGCATCGGGCGCCGTGCCGGGGGCGCGGACGGGGCCGGTCCCGGCCCGGGTGCACGAACCGAACGATCCTGGGGGAACCGCATGTCCGCAGCACGCACGCCGCCGTCCGGAACGGCCACCGCCGCCGGTGGTCCGACCGGAGGAACCGGCCACGACGTCGCGGGCGCACCCCGGCCGACGCGCCGCCTCATCGGCGTCGACGCCGCCCGCGGCCTCGCCCTCTTCGGCATGGTCGCCGTGCACACGCTGCCCTCGTGGGACGAGGCCACGGGCGAGGTGCACTGGTCCTGGACCCTGTTCGCCGGCCACTCGGCCGCGCTGTTCGCCACCCTCGCCGGGGTGAGCCTGGCCTTCGCCTCGGGCGGGCGCACTCCCCGCTCGGGGCGGCGGATGACGGCCTCCCGGTGGGCCCTGGCGGGGCGCGCGGGGGTGATCGCGCTGGTCGGCTTCCTCCTGGGCTTCCTGGAGCTGCCGGTGAGCAACATCCTCATCTACTACGGGATGCTCTTCCTGCTGGCCGTGCCCTTCCTGCGCCTGCGGACCCGGTCCCTCCTGCTGTGCTCCGCGCTGTTCGCGCTCGTCGCGCCGTTCCTCATGCAGTGGTCCGTCGACGTGCTCCCCGGTCTCGAGTACGAGAACCCGAGCCTCGTGGACCTGGTCGCCGACCCGGGCACGGTGCTGTCCCAGCTGCTGCTGACGGGCGTCTACCCCGCGCTGCCCTGGATGGCCTTCCTCCTGGCAGGTCTCGCCGTGGGACGAACGGACCTCAGGAGCCGGAGGGTGCAGACGCTGCTGGCGACGGTCGGGGCCGCGGTGGCCCTGATCGTGTGGTCGGCCTCCGTCCTGGCGCTGCAGGTGCTCGGCGGCTACGAGGCGATCGCCGAGGGCACACCGTGGATGGACGAGTCGGAGATCGACGAGGTGCTCGTGTTCGGCGGGGACCCCACGCTGCCCACCGACACCCTGTGGTGGCTGCTGATCTCAGCCCCGCACTCGAACACGCCGTTCTTCCTGGCGCTCAACGTGGGCCTGGCGCTGTCCGTCCTCGGCGTCTGCCTGCTCCTGGAGCGCGTCGCCGGCACGGTGCTCGCGCCGATCGCCGCGGCGGGCGCGATGACGTTCACGCTCTACACGGCCCATCTGCTCGTCCTCTGGCCGGAGTACTACGACCTCGCGCCCGCCGCGTGGACCGGGGGCCAGATCGTGGCGTTCACGGTGTTCGCCCTGCTGTGGCGGCGGGCCCTGGGCCAGGGTCCGCTGGAGAAGGTGGTCACCCGGTCCACCCGGGCCATCTCGCGCCGGGTCCTGGCCCGGGGCGAGGCGCGGCCGTAGGGACCGGCGACGTCGGAGCCCGCCCACCGACGGAGCCCACGCGCGGCAGGGACCCCGGCGCCGTCAAAGCCCCAGCGCGGCCTCGAGCTCGGCGCGGATCCGCCCGAGCCGCTCCTGCGCCTCGGCCCGGGCGGCCGGCAGCGCGGCACGGCCGGCCACCGGGGCGATCACCTCGAGATAGCACTTGAGCTTCGGCTCCGTCCCGGAGGGGCGCACGATCACGCGGGTGCTGTCCGCGGTGAGCAGGCGCAGGCCCTCGGTGGGCGGCAGTCCGGTCCCCGGGGCGGCGAGGTCGGCGACCTCGACGACCTCGGAGCCGCCCAGCGCCGCCGGAGGGGCGTCCCGCAGGGCGGCCGCCATGACCGGGATGCGGCCCAGGTCCGCCACCCGGATGCTCAGCTGGTTGGTCGCGCACAGACCGTGGGCCAGCGCGAGGTCGTCCAGCACGTCCAGCAGGGTCCGGCCCTGGGTGCGCAGCTCGTCGGCCAGCTCCGCCACCGCCACGGCCGCGCTGATCCCGTCCTTGTCCCTGACCACCTCCGGCGCCACGCAGTAGCCCAGCGCCTCCTCGTAGCCGAACGCGAGCCCCGGGACGCGGGCGATCCACTTGAACCCGGTCAGCGTCTCCCGGTGCGCGATCCCCGCCGCGGCGGCGATCCTCCCCAGAAGACGCGAGGAGACGATGGAGTTCGCGAACACGGCGCCGGTGCGGCCCGTGCACGGGGCCGCCGCGGCGTGGCCGAGCAGCGCGCCGACCTCGTCGCCGCTCAGCATCCGCCACTCCTGCTCCGTCTCCCCGGCCCCGGCCCCGGTCCCGGGCACCGGGACGGCCACGGCCACCCGGTCCGCGTCAGGGTCGTTGGCGAGGACGAGGTCCGCGCCCACGGCCCGGGCGGTGGCCAGGGCCAGGTCCAGGGCCCCGGGCTCCTCGGGATTGGGGAAGGCGACGGTGGGGAAGTCCGGGTCCGGCTCCGCCTGTTCGGGGACCACGTGCACGTCGGCGAGACCGGCCCGCCGCAGGGCCTCCGTCGTCGTGCGCCCGCCCACCCCGTGCAACGGGGTGAGGACGATCCGCAGGGGCCGCTCGGCGCCCGCGGCCGCGGGGACGACGGCGCGGAGGTAGTCCTGCTCGACGCTCCCGGGCAGGACGGTCCACCCGTCCGGCGCCCGCGGGATGTCCTCGACGGGGCCGACGGCCACGATCCGCTCGGCGATCATCCGGTCGTGCGGGGCCACGATCTGGCAGCCGCGGGCCTCCGGCTCCACGGCCCGGCCGCCGAGGTAGACCTTGTAGCCGTTGTCCGCCGCCGGGTTGTGGCTGGCCGTGACCATGACGCCCACCTCGGCCTCGCGGGCCCGCACCGCCCACGCGAGGACCGGAGTGGGCAGCGGCGCGGGCATCAGCAGCGTCTCGATGCCGGCGGCCGTGAACACCGCGGCGGTGTCCCGGGCGAAGACGTCGGAGTTGTACCGGGCGTCGTAGCCGACCACGGCCCGCGGAGGCCGGCCGCCGGCCGCGGACCGGTCGGTCCCGACGGTGGTGTCGCCGACCGTGGCGCCGCCGGCGGCGGACAGCACGTGGGCGGCCAGCCCTGCGGCGGCGCGCAGCACCACCACCCGATTCATCCGCATCGGTCCGGCGCCCAGCGCCGCCCGCAGCCCCGCGGTGCCGAACTGGAGAGTGCCCGAGAAGCGGTCGGCCAGCTCCGCCCGCGCGGCGTCGTCTCCGGTGACGGCGGCCTCGACGAGGGCGTCGAGCTCAGCGCGGGTGGCGGGGTCCGGGTCGGCGTCCCCCCACGCGCGCGCGGCGCCGAGGAGCTGCTCGGTGCGGGAGTCGGTGGTCATGGCGCGGCCTCCTCAGGGTGTCGGGTGCGCCGGGGTGCCGGACCCGGAGTCCGTCCCGGCCGGTCAGAGCTGGGCGACGATGCGGGCCAGCAGCCCGGAGATCCGGGTGCCCGCGGTCCGTCCGGCCTCGAGGACCTCCTCGTGGGACAGCGGGGTCGCGGAGATCCCGGCCGCCTGGTTGGTCACGAGGGAGATCCCGAGCACCTCCATCCCGGCGTGCCGGGCGGCGATGGCCTCCAGCGCGGTGGACATCCCCACCAGGTCCGCTCCCAGCACCCCGGCCATCCGGACCTCGGCCGGCGTCTCGTAGTGCGGGCCGGGGAACTGCGCGTAGACCCCCTCGTCGAGGGTGGGGTCCACCTCGCGGGCCACATCCCGCAGCCGCGGCGAGTACAGGTCGGTGAGGTCCACGAACGTGGCGCCCTCGAGGGGGGACCGCCCCGTGAGGTTGAGGTGGTCGCTGATGAGCACCGGAGTGCCCGGCCCCCAGGCCGGATTCAGTCCGCCGCTGCCGTTGGTCAGGATCATGGTGCGGGCCCCGGCGGCGGCCGCGGCGCGCACGCCGTGGACCACGGGGCGCACGCCCCGGCCCTCGTAGTAGTGGGTGCGGGCGCCGATCACGAGCGCGTGCCGGCCCGTGGCCGTGCGCACGGACCGCAGCGTGCCGACGTGGCCCTCGAGGGCGGGCGGGGTGAAGCCCGGGATCTCGGCGGCCGAGAACTCGGCCACGGTCTCGCCGATCAGCTCGGCGGCCTGGGCCCAGCCGGAGCCGAGGGTCAGAGCGATCTCGTGCGTGTCGACCCCGGTGGCCCGGCGGATGGCGTCCGCGGCCTCCCGGGCGAGCTCGAAGGGGTCGGCCCGGTCAGTGCTGTGCTCTGTGTCCACCCGCCCCAAGCTACCGCATCGTCCCGTGCGGGACGGCGCGGGCGGAACGGTTCCTCCCGCGGAGCAGCACCTGCAAGAATGGCGGGGTGACTGCACACAGCGAATTCTCCATCCAGAAGCTCGTCATCATCGGGGGCGGGCCGGGCGGCTACGAGGCCGCCCTGGTCGCCGCCAGCCTCGGCGCGGACGTGACCATCATCGAGCAGCAGGGCCTGGGCGGCTCCGCGGTGCTGACGGACGTGGTCCCCTCCAAGACGCTGATCGCCTCCGCCGACGCCATGACCCGTTTCGCCGAGGCCGCCGATCTGGGGGTGCACGTGCGCGGCGGCAGCAAGGAGGGCAACGAGATCAACGACCTCGCCGTGGACCTGGAGACGGTCAACACCCGTCTGCTGCGCCTCGCGGCGTCCCAGTCCCGGGACATCAAGCGCGGGCTCGAGCGGGTGGGGGTGCGCGTGATCGCGGGCACCGGCCGGCTGCTCAGCCCCACCAGCGTGCAGGTCACCTCCGACGACGGACTGGAGTACACCCTCGACGCGCAGGCCGTGCTCCTCGCCGTCGGGTCCCTCCCGCGCGAGCTGCCCTCCGCGAAGCCGGACGGGGAGCGGATCTTCAACTGGAAGCAGGTCTACCACCTCACCGAGGTCCCCGAGCACATGATCGTGGTCGGCTCCGGCGTCACCGGAGCGGAGTTCGCCTCGGCGTACCGGGGCCTCGGTGCCGAGGTCACCCTCATCTCCTCCCGGGACCAGGTGCTGCCCGGCGAGGACCAGGACGCGGCCTCGGTCCTCGAGAACGTCTTCGAGCGCCGCGGCATGAACGTGCTCAACCGCTCCCGCGCGGACTCCGTGGAGCGCACCGAGAACGGCGTGGTCGCCACGCTCTCCGACGGGCGCAAGATCGCCGGCTCGCACTGCCTCGTCGCCGTCGGCGCGATCCCCGCCACGGACGACCTCGGCCTCGAGGAGGTCGGGGTGGGCCGCGCCGATTCCGGGCACATCAAGGTCGACGGCGTCTCCCGCACCACCGTGCCGGGCGTCTACGCCGTGGGCGACTGCACGGGCGTGCTCCCGCTCGCCTCGGTGGCGGCCATGCAGGGCCGGATCGCCGTGGCGCACCTCATGGGCGACGCCGTCAAGCCGCTGCGCACCCACCTGGTCGCCTCCAACATCTTCACCTCGCCGGAGATCGCCTCCGTGGGCGTGAGCGAGAAGGCCATCCAGGACGGCACCTACCAGGCGGACACCATCATGCTGAAGCTGTCCACCAACCCGCGTGCCAAGATGATGGCGGTCGAGGACGGGTTCGTGAAGATCTTCTCCCGCAAGGGCTCCGGCACGGTGATCGGCGGCGTGGTGGTGGGCCCCCGCGCGTCCGAGCTGATCTTCCCGATCTCGCTGGCCGTCACCCATAAGCTGCACGTCGACGACTTGGCCGACACCTTCACGATCTACCCGTCCCTCACGGGCTCGATCTCGGAGGCGGCCCGGCGCCTGCACGTGCACGTCTGACCCACGCCCGCACGCGGAACGGCCGCACCCCCGAGGGGGTGCGGCCGTTCCGCGTGCGGGACCGGACGAGCAGGTCAGCGGCGGGTGACCACGTTGGCCATGTCGACGTCCTTGGTCTCCGGGGAGAACCAGAGCGCCACGAGGGTCAGCACCGCGCCGAACGCCAGGTAGAGCCCGACGGAGCCCACACCGTAGCTCGCGTTGAGCGTGACGGCGACGTACGGGGTGATGGCGGCACCGAGGATCGACGCCGTGTTGTACGCGACGCCGGAGCCGGTGTAGCGCACGTTGGTGGGGAACAGCTCGGGCAGGATCGCGGACATCGAGCCGAAGGTCAGGCCCATGAGGGTCATGCCGACGGCGAGGAAGAACAGTACGCGGGCCGTGCTGACGGCCTCCCCGGTCCCGACCGCGGCCGGGTCCATGAGCAGCCCGAAGCTCAACCCGAAGAGCAGGATCACCGAGGTGATCACCAGCTGCGAGCTGCGCCGGCCGAAGCGGTCGGCGACCCACCCGGAGACGGGCACCATCGCGGCGAACAGGAGCACGGCGAGCAGCTGCAGCACCAGGAAGTCGCGGTAGGGGATGCCGAGGCCGCCGTTGGCGGGGCTGCCGATGCCGTAGGAGAGGATCCACGCCGTCATCAGGTAGAAGAGCATGTAGGTGGCGAGCATGATGAACGTGCCCTGGATCATCTGCAGCCACGAGCCCCGGAAAGCCTCGACGAGCGGGGTCTGGACCTTCTCGCCCTGGTCCAGGGCCTTCTGGAAGACCGGGGTCTCCTCGAGCTTGAAGCGCACGTACAGGCCGACGACCACCATGACCACCGAGGCGAGGAACGGGACGCGCCAGCCCCACGTGAGGAACGGGTGGCCGGTGCCCTGATCGGCGACCGAGACGAAGCCCATCACGATGGTCAGCAGCAGGAAGAAACCGTTGGCCAGGATGAAGCCGAACGGGGCGCCGAGCTGCGGCCACATGGCGGCGCGCGCCCGCTTGCCCTCCTCGGCGTACTCGGTGGCCAGCAGGGCCGCGCCGGACCACTCGCCGCCCAGGCCCAGGCCCTGGCAGAAGCGCAGGATCGTCAGGATGAGCGGGGCCCAGATGCCGATCGAGTAGTAGGTGGGCAGGAGGCCGATGAGGAACGTGGCGACGCCCATGGTCAGCAGGGCGCCGATCAGGGTGGCCTTGCGGCCGATCCGATCGCCGAAGTGCCCGAAGATGACGGAGCCGATCGGCCGGGCCACGAAGGCCGCGGCGAAGGTCGCCATGGAGGCGAGCAGCTTGGCCGTCTCGTCCTCGCCCGCGAAGAACAGGGCGGGGAACACGGCCACGGCCGCGGTGGCGTAGACGTAGAAGTCGTAGAACTCGATCGTCGTGCCCACGAGGGACGCCAGGATCACCCGGCTGCGGGGCACGCGGTCGGACAGGGGGAGCGAGGGGCCGGACGCGCCGGTGGCGTCCTGCCCGGTCACCGAAGAGGACATGGGGAAACCTCGGTCGTAGCAGTGGGCGGAAACAAGGTTCCGATGGTACGTGGCCGTGTCCGCGTCTCGGGAACTCTGTCTCACATCCTGGAGCGCCGGTAGGTCAGGGACTCGATGCCGGTGACGGCGGATGCGCCCGATCCCCGGCAGTTCTGCTGATCGAGCCGTACTCCGGCCGTAGCTCGACCAGCATCCGTACGGTTCGATCCTTCATCGCGGGATCGGAGTCCTTCGACATGACGGCCGCCTTCCTGGCCGGAAACGATGCGGCATCAAACTCCAGGCGATTCAAGTGCCTGCCGCACGTCAGCCAGCCGGTCGGCCACAGCCACCCTGCCCCGGGCCGGGGAGCCGGCCGCCTTGATCTCGCGTCCCGTGACCAGCACGACGATCGTCTCGTCGGGGTCCACCTGGCCTTCTCGCAGAGCACTCCGCAAGCCTGCCACGGACGCAGCGCCTGCCGGCTCCGCACCGACGCCGGCCGTCGAGGCCAGCAGACCGACGGCCTCCATGAGCTGCGTGTCGCTCACCGCCACCATCGCGCCGTCGCCGGAGCGTACGGCTTGGAGCACCGCGTCGCCGATGGCCGGCCGCAGCACGGCGATCCCGTCGGCCACCGTCGACCCCGGGTCCAGTTCGTCGGGTCCTGGATCGATCCCCAGCCAGGCGCGCACCAGCGGTTGACACGCCTGGGCCTGCACACCGACCAGGCGAGGCTTACGGGCAGCAACACCACAGGCAACCAGCTCGGCGAAGCCCTTCTCGAGCGCCACGAGGGTGGGACCGTCACCCACCGGAGCGACCATCACGTCCGGCATCCGTCGGCCAAGCTGCTCCCAGATCTCCAGCGCGACGGTCTTCTTGGCCTCGGTCGTCAGGGGATTCACTCCGGTGTTCCGGTTCACCCAGCCGAACTCCTCGACCGCTGCGCGCGACAGGTCGACGGCGGCCGCGTAGCCATCAGGAACCTGGAACACCCATGCCCCGGCCTGGGTCATCAGCGCGAGCTTGTCCTCCTGACAGTCGGCCGACACGAAGATGACGGCGCGCATTCCCGCAGCTGCCGCCCCGAACGCCGTGGCTACGGCGGCGTTGCCCGTCGAGGCCGTCGTGATGGTGTCCAGACCCTGCCGCAGCCCGTCCTCGATCACCAGCGCCGTGGCCCGGTCCTTGTTCGACGCCGTCGGGCCGCGGGTCTCGTCCTTGACCCACAGGGACGGGGTCCCCAACACGCCCCTCAGCGCGGGGGCCGGAAGCAACGGCGTGCCGCCGATGGGCAGGGGGTAGCGCACCGGCCCCTCGGACAGGGGCAGGAGGGGGAGGTACCGCCACATGGTGAACGATCCCGGGCCCTGTTCCGGAACCAGGCCGGGACCATAGTCGTACTGCATCCACTCGCACCCGGCGGTGCGTACCGAGCCGGTCACCCTGCCCATGCTGTGTGCGCCTCCTCCCGCGTGCCCGGGCGCGCCGAGTCAGCCATACCGACGCAGCTCCGAGAAGAAGTCCTCGATCACCCGGAGCCGGCCGCTACCGGCCACTTCGTCGTAGACGTACTTGCCCACCGCCAGATCGAGCACGCCCAGGCCGAACGGCGAGAACACCAACGGGCGGTCGTCCGCCAGTGCGACCTTGCCCTCCATGACGTCGGCCAGGGTGCCGTCCACGAAGTCCCGGTGACCGACCGTCTGTTCCACGAGGTGGGCCGACGTTCCGGCCCGCAGGCAGTGGTCGACGTCGTCCAGGACGTTGGCCGACGCCATCAGGATCTCCGGGGCCAGGTCGCGCAGGGACACGTGCAGCACCAGCGGGTTGTGCGAGAACCATGTCACGTCGTGCACGTGCGGCTGGGCCGCGACGGTGGCGAACACGAGGAGGTCACTGCTCCTGACCAGTTGCTCGGGACCGTCGTGCACGGTCACGCGGGCCGCAGTGCCGCTGCGTTCGAGATAGCCCTTGAATCCCTCCGCGCTCTCGCCCGAGAGGTCGTACACCCCGATCTCGTCGAAGGACCAGTCGGTCGCGGCGAGGAAGGTGTGGATGTACCGGGCGATGAGACCCACGCCGAAGAACCCGATGCGCCGGGGACGTCCCCGTCCTCGGCTGAGCCAGTCCGCAGCCGAGGCGGCCGATGCCGCCGTCCGGGAGGCGCTGATGACGGAGCACTCCATGCAGGCGAAGGGGTACCCCGTCGCCCGGTCGTTGAGTATCAGCACCGCGGAGGCGCGGGGTATCCCTGACGCCACGTTGTCCGGGAAGCTGGAGACCCACTTGATGCCGTCCACCCCCACGTGTCCGCCGATCGAGGCGGGCAGGGCGATGATGCGCGAGGTGGGACGGTCGGGGAAGCGCAGGAAGTAGGACGGGGGGTTCACCGAGTCACCGGCTGCGTGCACCCGGTAGGTCTGCTCGACCAGCTCGACGACCTCCTTCTCCCGACCCTGGAGCACCTGCTGCACCTGGACTCCGGGAATGACCGCGAACGGTGGAACCGTCTTCGGCTCCGCGGCGGCGACCGGGGAGGTGGCGGGATCGGTCATCGCGCACCGTCCTGGAAGTGGGTCACGAGATCCGACACACGGCGCGGCTCGGCCATGCCGACGAGAACCTCCCGAGGTCCCTCGTACGCCTCACGGCTGTGGGCCATGCGCACGTTGTCGACGAGCATGAGATCCCCCGCCTCCCAAGGCCTTCGAAGGGTGTGAACCTCGTAGACCTCGTTCAACAGGGCGATGATGTCCTCACCGATCGGCTCGCCGTTGCCGAAGCGGGTGTTGAACGGCAGCCCGTCGGGACCGTAGACGTCCACCAGGTACTCCCGCACCTCGGGTGCGATCGTCCACTCGTTCAAGAACGCGACCTGGTTGAACCAGCAGCGTTGACCGGTCACCGGGTGTCGCACCACGGCAGGGCGCCGTTGCCGGGTGCGGAGCTCTCCGTCGGGCTGCCACTCGAACTCGATCGCGTGGGCCCGGCAGTAGCTCTCGACGGCAGCGCGGTCGGCGACCCCGAATGCCTCCTCGTAGGTGGCTCCGATGTCCTCGTTGTAGCTGCGGGTGAGCAACCACCCCTCGCTCTCGAACCGCTGGACGATATCCGCAGGTATGGCGTCGAGCACGGCGCGGGCGTCCGCCACGCCGGTCACCCCGCCGACGCTGGGCGCTTCGAGACAGGCGAAGAGCATCAAGCCGGGGAACTCGAGCGCGTAGCTGAGCTCGTGATGCATGCACATGGGCTGGTTCGCGGGCCACTTGAGCGATGAGTACACGCCCTCGGAGTAGCGCTGCCTGGTGGCGAAGGCCTCCCGGTCCGGCATGAGGCTGCTCGGAACCAGCCGCCGGAAGACGGCGGCCACCTCGGATGCATCGTGGAGGCCGAGCCCGCGGACCAGGACCGCGCCGTGCTCGGCTACCGCCGCACGCAGTGCCTCACGGTGCTGTTCGGCCCACGGTACGGGGTCGAGGCCGTCCTCGACGGTGAGCATCGGCGGCCGGCCGGGTTGGCGTTCCAGGTCGAGCTGGATACTGGGTGAAGACGACGACATCAGGAGTCCTTCCGTGTCACGGTGAGCGGGTTGGAATGGTCCACCGGTTCGCTGACCGGTGTCCGGGGGGCGGAGGCGGGCTCCGTGGTGGCTCCCGCCGGCTGCGGTGCGGGTGGGGCAGCACCGCCTCCGTGGGACGACGCGTCGAGCAGGGCAGCCAGGTCAGCCAGGACCGGCGTCCGCACGACGTCCTTGAGCGACACCGCGCGCTTGAGCAGGACGGCGAGCTTCACCGCGGACAGGGAGGTGCCGCCCAGCCCGAAGAAGGAGTCCTTCCTGCTGATCCGATCCGGCGGTATGCCGAGGACCGATGCCCACGCCTCGGCGAGCCGCTGCTCGGTGGCCGTGAGCGACTCCGTCGGGGTGCCGGTCTCCGGCACGACCTCCTGCGCCATGCGGCTCAAGGTCGTCCGGTCGATCTTCCCGTTGCCGGTCAGGGGCAGGCTTTGCAACCACCGGTACGCCGTCGGCACCATGTAGTCAGGTACTCGTGATGCCATCCCGTCGCGGATCTCGTCGACCTCGAGTGCCCGGTTGCCAGCGTAGAACGCCACGAGGAATGTGGACTGATCGGTGCTCTCACCGACGACGACGGCGCCGTCGCGCACACCCGGCAGGCACAGCAGGGCGTTCTCGATCTCTCCGATCTCGATGCGGAAGCCCCGGATCTTCACCTGGTTGTCGCGCCGTCCCAGGAAGTCGAGCTTCCCGTCCGGTCGCCACCGTCCGTAGTCACCGGTCCGGCAGATGCGCTCCCCGACACGGTGCGGATCGGGCCCGAACACCGCGGCGGTTCGCTCCGCGTCGTTGACGTACCCGCGGCCCACGCACACGCCGGAGAACACGACCAGTCCGGGTGCGCCGAGCGGTACCGGGTTGCCGAACTCGTCGACCACGTCGACGTGGGTGTTGTTGATCGGCCGCCCGAGAGGCACCTGTGCCCCGGCCGGAGACCGGTCCATGATCTCGTGCACGGCGTCGTCCGACGTCTCGGTGAGCCCATAGGTGTTGACCACGGGGACGTCCGGGTGGAGCGCGAACCAGCGCTGGACGAGCTCCTTCTTCAGGAAGTCACCGGTGGGACACACGCAGTGCAGGTCCGGCAGCTCGCGGGGGTGCTGCTCGAGGTACGACACGATCACGTCGAGGTATGACGGCACGACCTGGATCACGCCGGCTCGCCCGTCCACGATCGTGTCGACGAACCGCTCCACGTCGAGGATCGTGTCCTGGTCGACGAACAGGGTGCGCCCGCCGACCAGCAGGGCGGCCACCAGTTGCCACACCGAGATGTCGAAGCACTGTGGCCCGGTCTGGGGGATCACTTCGCCCTCGCGCACGCCGAGGTCGTCGATCTTGGCGAGGATGTGGTTGAGCATCCCGGCGTGCTCGCACATCACGCCTTTCGGCTGCCCGGTGGAGCCGGACGTGAACAGGATGTAGGCGAGCTGGTCCGGGGCGACGTCCACGCCGAGATCCGTCTCGGGGTGGTCCTCGCTCAGGAGGTCGTCGACGAAGAGCTCCTCCACGCCGGGCAGAGTGGCCAGTGCCTGGTCGAGCGTGGTGGTACTGGCGCGTTCGGTGACGACCAGCGGTGACTCCGCCCGTGAGATCGCCGTGGCCATGCGCCCGGGCGGGAAGTGCGGCTCGAGCGGCAGGTAGGTCAGACCGGCCTTCCAGATGGCCAGGACCGTCACCATCCAGCCCAGGTTTCGCTCCATCACCACGGCGACGACGGCCTCTCGGCCCAGACCGCGAGCCAGCAGCGCCCTGCCCAGCCGATTCGCCCGGGCGTTGAGCTCGCGGTAGGTCAGCTGGCCGTCGCCGTGAACGGCAGCGACTGCTTCCGGATCGGACTCGGCCCGCTGCTCGATCATCTCGTGGACGCGCAGGTCCGGGAGCTCACGCTCGGGGCCCGCGAGCTCCTCCAGCTGGAGGCGCAGCTCCTCGGGGGCGAGCAGACACACGCGGGCATGCTCGGCGTCGGGGTCCGCTGCGATCGCCTTCAACGCCGTCACGTGGTATCCGGCGATGCGGGCGGCGGCGGAAGCGTCGAGCACATCGGTGCGATACCGCAGCCGCAACCGAGCGCCGCTCGCGTCGTACGACATGGCCAGCTGCACGACCGTGCTATCGGCCGGCTGCCCCAGGGCATCCCGCGGGTCGAGCACGGTTTCGAAGATCGGTCCGTTCAGGTCCAGCTCGCGGCGGATCCCGTCGACGGGAACCTCGTGCTCGGCGTTCTCCAGGTGCCACCGCAGCTCCCACTCCAGACGACCCACGGCTGCCAGGAGCGCGCGCCAGGAGGCCGGCTCGGTCGTCAGCCGGCACGGCAGGGGTTCGCGGCCACGAGCTGCGGCATACCCGGTCACGACCTCCCGCTCCCCGGCCAGCGTGGCGAGCACTTTGGCGTGAGCCGTCAGCAGCACCACGTCCAGGGACGTCTCCAGGCTGTCGGCCAGCCGGCGCAGGGTCCTCACCAGATCGTCGGGGATGTCCTCCTGGTGCTCGCCGAGGCCTGGACGGGGGTCCAAGGTCCACCGTGGGATCGCCGTCAGCCCGCCCCCGGCGAGCATGCCCCGCCAGAAGTCGCGTTCCCCGTCAGTCAGCATGTCCATGTCCTGCTCTCCTGGATCAATCCGTCGCGACCGCATCTGCGGCCCCGTCACCGGGCACTGGTCAGCGCGGCAGCCGGCGAGGCAACGACGAGTCCCCGTGGCTGCCGGCCGGACGTCGAATCGGTCAGCGCTTCCGCAGGATTGCCTCCCCACCGCTCGTTGTCGGGGACCTCCGTGCCCTTCATCAGGAAGGAGTCCGGCGCGAGGACCACGCCGTGGCCCATGGTGACCCCGTAGTGCACCATCGTCGCCACGCCGAGCGTGCAGCCCGAGCCGATGGTGGTGGCGTCGGACTTGAAGGCGTAGTCCTCCTGGGAGTGGCACTGGATGTACGACCCGGCATTGAGGATCACGTTGTCCCCGATGGTGACGATGTTCTTCTCGGACATGCCGGCCCCGTCGTCGAACAGCCGCTTGCCCACACGGACCCCGACCAGCCGCCATAAAATTGCCTTGAAGGGTGTGCCGTTCAACAGACGGTGCACGTTGGCCCGGGCGCACAGTTTGAAGAAGCGCTCGGTGCGCCAGAAGTCGACCTCGTAGATCGAGCAGTGCTTCGGCCGCACTCCCCGGAATCCCGTGGAGGCCCGCTCGACGAAGGAGAAGTACAGCACGGTGAACACCAGCAGCACGAGGCTGAGGCCCATGAGCACGAGTTCGCCGAATCGTTGGTACAGGTCCACGGCGGCCATCGAGAACAGCAGTACAGCGAAGGTGTAACCCCAGCGTGACAGCAGGAACAGTGCCATGCTCACCAGGTTGTGCCTGTTCTTGGCGGCAAGTCGGCGAGGGAACTCCTCGTCGTGCGCCATCCGGACGAAGACGCTGTCCCGCTGCACCGTCCGGGGGATCTCGAAGGCGGGTGATCCGAGCAAGCCGACCCCTTCCCGGACCTCTCCATCGATCGGTACGAGAGCCTTGGTCGCGATGAGGCAGTTGTCCCCCACCTTGCCCTGTGGAGGGTAGACGATGTCGTTGCCGAGGAAGCTGTTCGCTCCGATGGCGCTTCGCGACACGCTGAAGGACGTGCTGGAGTAGTTGGCGTTGATGAACGAATGGCCGGAGGCGATGACGGTTCCCCGGCCCACCGCACTCAGGTACGGGTTGTCGTGCTTCACCTCGGTGCCGAAGTTGGACCCGGATTGCACCACCGGGGAGAGCTTGTATCCGAGGGACAGCAGATAGTGAACGATGAAGGAGCTGTCCCCGAAGAGCTCGAGGAAGAACTTCCGGTTGGTGATGCGTCCGATCGCCCGGTGCATGATGTACCGGATCCCGTACAGCGCATAGACCCGATCCGGTGTAATCGCGAGGTTCAGCAGCCGAGGGACCGTCATGACGAAGAGCAGGCTCACGAGCATGCCGCCCAGGAACAGAACCAGGGACAGCCCCAGGACGGTACTCAGGTACGACCAGTCGGTGAGTGACAGGTGCTCGGTCGCGTTGAGCTCCGCGATCCAAGGCACGTCGACGATGACTATGGCCAGGAACGAGAAGGCCAAGGGCACCGTCACGAGCAGGCGGTTCGCCAGCTGCAGGACGGAGTACCTCGCCCTCCTCCAGGTGCTGCAGGGGGCCGGGGGGACCGTCCGGTAGTCGGTGCTCGTGCGCTCCGCGGGCGATCCGTGCCAGCTCTCTCCGGCCGGCACTGCCTGGCCTTCGTGGAGGGAGGAGGCATGGCCCAGCTGGGCCCCGTCGCCGATCGAGGTGTGGATGTCCAGCACCGTCTTCTCGCCGATGAGGACGTTCTTGCCGATGGACACCGGACCCGTCTGGATGACACCGTTGACGGCGCGGTAGCCATTGAGGAAAGCGTCCTTGTCGATGACGGCGTGCTCGCCGATGGTGAGCATGTCGGTGCAGACGGGCATGCGCCGGGTGAAGACGACCGCACCCTTCCCGACCTTGGCTCCCAGAGCACGCAAGTAGAGCAGGTACAACGGCGAGCCGGCGAAGAGAACCAGCGGGTTGGCCACCACCACTGTCTTGACGAACCAGAACCGCACGTAGGCCAGGCTCCAGATGCGGATCTCCTGGGGCCTCCATCGGCCGACGAGAACCCACTTGGCCAGGATGGGGAACGCGCACATGATCACGAAGGTGATCGCACCGAAGGCGGCGCCCCTCAGATAGTGCTCCCACAGGCCCTCGCCCGCCCACACCCAGACCAGCCCTCTCTCGAAGATCACTGCGAACAGATAGGTGTAGGCCAGGAAGAGCAGAACCTGCAGCGCGCCGCACACCACGTACTCGACCGTGGTGGCCGATGTTCCTACCGCGGGGAGAGGCCGGTGTCGCCCGGCTCGCGCTTCTCCAGCAGGAGGCACCGTAGGTGCGAGAGCGGATGCCGCTTCCGTTCCCGCTGCGCGTGAGGTGGGGGTACCGGCAACCACAGGTCGGCTCGGCGTCGCCGGCTCGGTACCACCGAGCGACGTGGCCAAGCTCCTGACCGTCGGGTACTGGTAGACGTCCTTGATCGACACCGCCGGAAGATCCGGCTCCTTGCGCACCCGGGCGCAGAACTGCGCCATCACCAGCGAGTCCGCGCCCAGGTCGTCGAAGAAGTGGCTGTCCACCGACACCTGCTCACCGCCCAGCACACCGGTCAGCACCTCGGCCAGGCGCGCCTGCACCGATACCGGCTCCACCGGTGCCACTGCCCCGGCCAGCGCGGTGATCGTCGGGTGCCGGTAGACGTCCTTGATCGACACCGCCGGAAGATCCGGCTCCTTGCGCACCCGGGCGCAGAACTGCGCCATCACCAGCGAGTCCGCGCCCAGGTCGTCGAAGAAGTTGGCGTCCACGGGGACGTCGTCCTGCTTCACCACCGAGGCGAGAAGAAGCGCCAGCCGACGTTCGAGCGGAGTGTCCGCGCCCACTACCGCAGGTGCCGGTGTGGATGGAAGACCGCTCCTCGTGGGAATCGTGGGAATCGTGGGAGTCGGCAGCGTGTCTGCGAGCTTGTTCACTGTGAGGCACTCCTCGGTGAGGAAGTGGCCGCGGAATCGGTCACGGGTGTGGCCGCCGGATGCCGCGGCCCTGACACCGGGTCAAACCGTCGACCAGCAGCTGCCGTCGAGTCGACGCCGGCGAGCGCTTCGGCCCCGAAGTGGTCGAGCACCCAGTCGGGCTGGTAGATGGTGTCCATGTACGGGCGGCCCAGGTCGGGAGAGATGGCCACCGCGGTGACGTCCCGAGCGTGGTGGTCCGCGAGCCATGTCATGGCGCCGTGGACCACGGTCCCGGAGGAGCCACCGAGCAGGAAGCCACGCCCGGCCAGGCGGTGGCAGGTGCGCACGGTGTCCAGCTCCTCGACGAGCACCACGTCGTCGAGCAAGGACTCGTCGAGGTGGGGCGGCCGCACGCTCATGCCGAGCCCTGGGATCAGGCGGGTGGCAGGCGGGCCGCCGAACGTGACCGATCCGACGGCGTCGACCGCGACGATCCGGACGTCAGGCCGGTGCTCACGGAAGTACCGCGCGCATCCCATCAGGGTGCCCGTTGTCCCGGCTCCCACGAAGAGCACCTCGAGATCGGGGAACTGAGCGGCGATCTCGGGTGCGGTCCAGCGGTAGTGCGCTCCCCAGTTGCCGGGGTTGGCGTACTGGTTGAGCCAGACGTACCGCTCGTCGGAATCGCACAGTTCGCGGACGTGGTTGAGCCGGGCTCCGAGGAGACCGTCGACGGGATCCGGCTCGGTGACTAGGTCCACCTGTGCGCCGAGCGACTCCATGAGCTGCCGGGTCGCGGGGTTGCAGCGCGGATCGATCACGCAGACGAAGCAGTATCCCTTGCTGGCGGCGATCATGCTGAGCGCGACGCCGAGATTCCCGGAGGAGGACTCCACGAGTACCGAGCCGGGACCGATCCTCCCTTCTCGCTCGGCTCGCTCGACCATCTCCACGGCGGGCTTGAGCTTGATCGAGCCGGCGAAGTTGAACCCCTCGATCTTCAGGTAGAGGCTGCGGTCCAGCACGCCTTCCAGATCGATGAACAGACTCTGCTCGTTGAACAGGTGCGGATACTTGATGATGGACATGGTCTTCCTCGTTCTCGTGCCGTGCGCTCGGTCCGTGAGGACGGGCAGGGACGGCAGTTCAGATTCGGGTCGGCTCGTCGCTGGGGTGATCGGCACCGCAGGGCCCTCGTCTCGGTGCGCCGATCAACGAGGGCGTCCGTCCTGCAGGGTGCCTCCTCGGCCGACCGTTGCAACGCTGCGCTGCGACTGCATCTGGAGCGATCGACGTCGGTGAGTTCCCCGCTGACGGCAGAAGCCGCAGGACGGTGGTGCCTGCCGCGAAGGCGGCGGCCGTGACTGCTCAGGTGGTTCTACTCATGGTTCGGTCCCATCCGGTGAAGAAGCGAGAACCGCTTCGCAACAGGTGCCGGCCCGTGGCGCATTCCCCCGAACGCCCCCCTGGGCCCCGTGTCTGCTGCGACGCCACCAACGTAGGCCCAGGTCAGATAACTTTGGCCAACATTTGCGAAGATGACGGACACGATTCGGACACGGTCCCGGAGGAGACTCGGCGGGCGGGCACCGGCGAGGACCAGATAGGGACGCCGGCCCAGGAACCGCTGATCGGAGGCCCGTCCGCGCCCGGTCGAGCATCGAGACGGCTCGCCGCGGACCTGGCTCAGCTCATCAGTGCCGGAATCCGGGTGCTGAGGAGTGGACATGACAGTTGATCCTGACGTGACGGAGTGGATGAACCGGGAAGGTGCTTCGATCCGAGGTCTCGGGGAAGCACCGCACAGGGCGAGTGAGGTGTTCGCCGCTCTCGCCGGACGCTGTTCCATGTAGGCGGCCCTACACGATTCAAGGATGACCGACGGATCAGCGGCTGGAGTCGGCCTCCGGATGGAGAAATCCTGTCCACCCGTGGTTGTACGCGGTGCCGATGGTGGGCCGGGCCGAGCAGAGGTCCGTCGTGCTCGGACGTGGGCACAGGACGCGCTCCTGGTCGGTGGAGTCGTGCCGATGTTCTCAGCGCTGATCCGGTAGGACGCGGACGGTCAGCGCCGCCCGCACGTCCTCGCGGGCGGGGCCGGGGACCGGTGGAAGATCCAGGTCCAGGATCCGCCACCCGGTGACGGGCCGCCCCGGGACGGGCCCCGCCCCGACCTCGTCGACGGAGGGGTCGCGGAACAGTCCCGAGCCCATGGCCTTGAGCAGGGACTCCTTGCGCGCCCACACCGTCGTCACGGCGGCCGGCCGGTCCGCGGCGGGCAGGGCCCGCAGGGTGGCGATCTCGGCGGGGTGGAGCAGGGGGAGCACCTCCTCGGCGGCGACCGGGTCCTGGAGGTGCTCGACGTCCACCCCCACCTCGCGCTCGGCCGTGGCCACGAGAACCAGGTCGCCGCTGTGCGAGAGGGAGAAGCGCAGGTCGTGGTCCTCGAGCCGCGGCTTGGGCCGGGGCCCCTGGGCGGGGACGGGCGGACCCAGGCGCAGTGAGCCCGGGGCCGCGCCGGTGCGGGCGGAGAGCACGTGGCGCAGCACGCAGTGGGCGACCACGAACCGCCGCCGGTCGGACTCGAAGCGGAACGCCGCGCCCCGGGCCCGCTCGTCGTCGTCCAGGCAGTCCCGGACCGACTCCGCCCAGCCGTTCAGCAAGGACGCGCGGGCGAGCACCACCCGAACGTCCGCGAGGGCTCCCGGCACCGCCAGCTCGACCAGGCCGGGCACGGTCGACCCGCTCACCACGGCTCGCTCACCGGGCAGGGCTCACCGGGGCCGGCCGGGTGCGGCGCACGCCTCGAGGTCCTCGAGCAGCCGGTCCCGGTGGGCGGCGAGCGGGTGGTGGCCGCCGGGGTACTCCCGCCGATGCACGGGCCCCGTGCTGACCGGGCCCCAGGCGTCCATGCCGGCGGCGTCCACCGTGTCGTCCTCCGTGCCGCGCAGCAGCAGCAGGGGTGCCCCGACCGGGGCGGGGAGCTGGTGGTGGGCCATCGAGATCCGCAGGTCCGCGCGCAGGGCGGGCAGCTGCAGGGCCAGCAGCTCGGGATTCGCCAGGACCGCCTCGGGGGTGCCGCCGAGCCGCCGGAGCCACCGGGCGAGCGCCTGATCGGCGCCCGGGTCCTGCGGGTCGAGACCGGCCCGCAGGTCCTCGTCCGGGACGCCCCTGACGTCCACGGCGCCCGGGGCGGTCTTCGCGGACAGCGCGAGCAGCGAGACCCGGATCCCCTCCCGGTGCTCGAGCCGCGAGGCGAGCTCGGCCGCCACGGAGGCGCCCATGCTGTGGCCCAGGACCACGTGCGGGACGTCCGGGGACGCGTCAGGAGGTGTCGATCCGGACGCCCACGGGGCGCCGGCGACTGCCTCGGCCGCCTCCGCGGCGAGCGCGGCGACCGAGGGGGCCGCCGGCTCCCCGAAACGGCTCTCCCGCCCGGGGTACTGGACGCCGAGCACCTGCACGTCCTCGCGGACCAGGAACCGCCAGTAGCCGGCGGCGGCGCCCGCGGGCGGGCAGCAGAGCACCCGCAGCCGTGGCGTTCCGGCGGGGGCGCCGCTGCGGAGCCGGTCCTGCGCGGAGAGGTCCACGAGGCAGCGCGCGGGGGAGCCGGTCGGTCGGGTGCTCATCGGGGCCGGGCCGGCCGCGTCAGGAGATGGTCGCCAGGACGGCGCCGGCGGAGACGGTGTCCCCGGGGCTCACGGAGAGCCCCGAGACCGTGCCCGACTTGTGGGCGGTCAGGGGCTGCTCCATCTTCATGGCCTCCAGCACGAGCACGAGATCGCCCTCGGCCACGTCGTCCCCGTTGTCCACCGCGATCTTCACGATGGTCCCCTGCATCGGGGAGCTCAGGCTGTCGCCGCTCGCCGCGGCGGTGCCGCCGCGCGCCGAGCGGGACTTGCGGGTCTTGGGCGCGGTCCCGTTGGGCTTGACCGTGCCCGGCAGGGCGGGCAGGACGACCTCGAGGCGCTTGCCGGAGACCTCGACGACGATCGCCTGGCGCTCCTCGGCCTCGGGCCCGGTCTGCGGGAATCCCTCGAACGGCGGGATGGTGTTGTCGAACTCGGTCTCGATCCACCGCGTGTGCACGGAGAACGGGGTGCCGTCCGCGGGGGCGAACGCGGGGTCGGCGACCACCGCGCGGTGGAAGGGGACCACGGTGGGCATGCCCTCGATGCGCAGCTCCGCCAGCGCCCGGCGGGAGCGCTCGAGTGCCTGCTGCCGGGTGGCCCCGGTGACGATCAGCTTGGCGAGCATCGAGTCGAAGTTCCCGCCCACGGTCTCTCCGGCCTGCACGCCGGAGTCCACGCGCACGCCGGGGCCGCCGGGCAGGTCGAGGGCGGCGATGGTGCCGGGGGAGGGCATGAAGTGCCGGCCAGGGTCCTCGCCGTTGATGCGGAACTCGATCGAGTGGCCGCGGACCACCGGGTCGTCGTAGCCGAGGGCCTCGCCGCGGGCCAGCCGGAACTGCTCGCGCACCAGGTCGATGCCCGTGACCTCCTCGGAGACGGGGTGCTCGACCTGCAGGCGGGTGTTGACCTCCAGGAACGTGATCGTGCCGTCGCGGCCGACCAGGAACTCGCACGTGCCCGCGCCCTGGTAGCCGGCCTCGCGCAGGATCGCCTTCGAGGACGTGTAGAGCAGGCGGTTCTGCTCCTCGGACAGGAACGGCGCGGGCGCCTCCTCCACGAGCTTCTGGTTGCGCCGCTGCAGGGAGCAGTCGCGGGTGGAGACGACGACGACGTTGCCGTGGGCGTCGGCCAGGCACTGGGTCTCGACGTGCCGCGGGGCGTCCAGGAAGCGCTCGACGAAGCAGTCGCCGCGACCGAACGCCGCAGTGGCCTCGCGCACGGCGGAATCATAGAACTCCGGGATGTCGTCCCGGTCCCGGACCACCTTGATGCCGCGTCCGCCGCCGCCGAACGCGGCCTTGATGGCCAGGGGCAGCCCGTACTGGTCGGCGAAGGCGAGGACCTCCTCGGCGGAGCCGACCGGGTCGGTGGTGCCGGGAACCTGCGGCGCGCCGACCTTCTCGGCGATGTGGCGGGCGGCCACCTTGTCGCCGAGCTTGGCGATGGCCGCGGGCGGGGGCCCGATCCAGGTCAGGCCGGCCTCGAGCACGGCCATCGCGAAGTCGGCGTTCTCGGACAGGAAGCCGTAGCCGGGGTGCACGGCGTCGGCGCCCGAGCGCGCGGCGACGTCGAGGATCTTGTCGATCACCAGGTACGAGTCCGCGGCGGTGGACCCGCCGAGGCCGTACGCCTCGTCCGCCGTGCGCGCGTGCAGGGCGTCCCGGTCCGGGTCGGCGTACACGGCCACGGAGGCGATGCCCTCGTCGCGGGCGGCGCGGATCACGCGCACCGCGATCTCGCCGCGGTTGGCGACGAGCACCTTGGTGATGGGTCGGATGGCGCCGTCCGCGGGGTTGTTACCGGTCACGTCTCACTCCTTGTCGAATCCTCCGATGCACTGTATTCCCCGCCGGGATCAATCGCCCAACCACCCGGCGGCGGACCGGAAATGCGACGCCGTTTCTGTAGGAGTCCTACAAAGCGGAGGGCCGTCCCAGCGGTGGTGGGCCCTCACCGGCGCGCCGTCCACAGCTCGGGCACGCCCACTCCCGCCCGGGTCAGCAGCGTCCGCAGGGTGCTGAGGCTCAGGCCGACGACGGCGTGCACATCGCCCTCCACCCGCTCCACGAACGCCGCGCCGAGCGAGTCGATGGTGAAGGACCCGGCCACCTCCAGGGGCTCGCCGGTGGCCACGTAGGCCGCGACCTCGTCGTCGGACATCTGCACGAAGAACACCTCGGCGCGGGCGGGCGCGCCGCCGCTCCAGCCGCTCCCGCCGTCCGCCGGGCTCCGGGTGTCCACGAGCCAGTGGCCCGTGTGGAGCACTCCGGAGCGCCCGCGCATGGCCCGGATGCGGGCGGTCGCCGTCGCGGCGTCCAGGGGCTTGCCGTGCACCTCGCCGTCGAGCTCGAAGACCGAGTCGCAGCCCACCACCAGGGCGCCGGCGGCCTCGGGCAGCGCCGCCACGGCCTCCGCCTTGGCCCGGGCCAGGACCATCGCGGTCCCCTCGGCGCCGGTCACCCCGCGCTCCCGGACCACGGCGTCCTCGTCCACGTCGGAGACCAGCCGGTCGTGGCCGATCCCGGCGTCGGCCAGCAGCTTGGTGCGGGCCGGGGAGCGGGAGGCGAGGACGAGGCGGGGAGTCACCGTCCCAGGATACGCAGGCCGCGCGGGCGAGGGTCGCGTCCTGCCGGTGGGATGCTCTCCCACCGGCAGGACGCGACCCTCGCGGACGGCCCGGCTCCCCGGGGCGGGCTGCGGCCTAGAAGAAGCCCTGCGCGTCCTCGGAGTAGGAGACCAGCAGGTTCTTGGTCTGCTGGTAGTGGTCCAGCATCATCAGGTGGTTCTCGCGGCCGATGCCCGAGGATTTGTACCCGCCGAAGGCCGAGTGGGCGGGGTAGTTGTGGTACTGGTTCACCCACACGCGCCCGGCCTGGATGTCGCGGCCGGCGCGGTAGGCGAGGTTGCCGTTGCGGGCCCAGACTCCGGCGCCGAGGCCGTATAGGGTGTCGTTGGCGGTGGCCACGGCGTCGGCGTAGTCGGTGAAGCGGGTCACCGACAGGACGGGTCCGAAGATCTCCTCCTGGAAGATGCGCATCGAGTTCTCGCCCTCGAACACCGTGGGGGAGACGTAGAAGCCCTCGGCGAGGTCACCGTCCAGGACGTTGCGCTCCCCGCCCACGAGCACCTGGGCGCCCTCCTGCCTGCCGATGTCGATGTAGGAGAGGATCTTCTGCAGCTGGTCGTTGGAGGCCTGCGCCCCGACCTGGGTGTCGAGGTCCAGCGGGTTGCCCTGGACCATGCCCTTCACGCGCTCCACGCCGTCCGCGAGCAGCCGGTCGTAGATCGAGCCCTGGATCAGGGCCCGCGACGGGCAGGTGCAGACCTCGCCCTGGTTGAGGGCGAAGAACGCGAAGCCCTCCAGGGCCTTGTCGTAGAAGGAGTCCTGGGCCGCGGCGACGTCCTCGAAGAAGATGTTCGGGGACTTCCCGCCCAGCTCCAGGGTCACCGGGATGATGTTCTGGGACGCGTACTGCATGATGAGCCGGCCGGTGGTGGTCTCGCCGGTGAAGGCGATCTTGCGGATCCGCGGGCTCGAGGCCAGGGGCTTGCCGGCCTCCACGCCGAAGCCGTTGACCACGTTGACCACGCCCGGGGGCAGGATGTCCGCGAGCAGCTCCATGAGCACCATGATCGAGGCCGGGGTCTGCTCGGCCGGCTTGAGCACCACGGCGTTGCCCGCGGCCAGGGCCGGGGCGAGCTTCCACACGCCCATGAGGATCGGGAAGTTCCAGGGGATGATCTGGCCGACCACGCCGAGGGGCTCGTGGAAGTGGTAGGACGTCGTGTTGTCGTCGAGCTGGGAGAGGGTGCCCTCCTGGGCGCGGATCGCCCCGGCGAAGTAGCGGAAGTGGTCGATGGCCAGGGCGATGTCCGCGTTGATGGACTCGCGCACGGGCTTGCCGTTGTCCCAGGTCTCGGCCACGGCGAGCATCTCGAGGTTCTGCTCCATCCGGTCGGCGATCCGGTGGAGCACCAGCGCCCGCTCCGCCACGGACGTCTTCCCCCAGGCCGGGGCGGCGGCCCAGGCGGCGTCGAGCGCGGCGTCGATGTCCTCGGCGGTGCCGCGGGCCACCTCGGTGAAGGGCTTGCCGTTGACCGGGGAGATGTTCTCGAAGTACTGGCCCTTCACCGGCGGCACCCACCGCCCGCCGATCCAGTGCTCGTAGCGGGGCTTGAAGGAGACCTTCGAGCCCTCGGTGCCCGGCTGCGCGTAGACGGTGGTGAGGGACTGGGTTTCAACGCTCATGGTGACGTGCTCCTGGTGCGTGACGGTGCGGGTGTCACGAGCGCGGTCCGGACCCGGCCGCGCCGTGAGGTGATGAGCATCACGGTAGTCCGGGCCGCGTTGCACGCACGTTGCACCGGGTGCCGGCCCCGGTCAGCGGCGCAGCCGCTCCAGCTCGAGCACCGCCGCCGCCCGAGCGGGGGAGCGGGGCGGCAGGAGGCGCAGCAGCAGCGCCCACGCCTCGGCGTCGTCCGCCGCCTCCGGCAGGTTGAGGTACTCGCGCACGGCCTCCGCCGAGCCGTCGGTCAGGACGGCCTCGCGCAGGAGCCCGGTGAGGCGGTGGCGCAGCGCCACGAGGGAGGGCGCCTCGGAGCGCGGCAGCAGCGCCCCGGTGTACTCGCGCAGCGCCCGCCGGTGCGAGCCCCGGGCGAGCAGCTCGAGCACCCGGCCGGCGTCCGAGGGCAGGGGGGCCTCGAGCCGGTAGGGCCGCGAGGCGATCGCCGGGCCGCCCCGGGACCCGAGCAGCCGGCGCAGCCGCAGGACCTCGGCGCGCACCGTGGTCTCCTGCGCCCGGCCGCCCCAGAGCTGCTGCGACAGCTCCGCGGTGCTCAGCCCGGACCCGGCGCGGGACAGGGCCACGAGGATCTCGGCGTGGCGCTCGGTGAGCTCCAGGATCCGCCCGTCCAGCACCAGCGCCGGAGGGGCGTCGCCGAGCACGCGGAGGAACGCCCCGGGGGCGGGGGCGGCGGACGGGACGGGCGAGGGTCCGCGCAGCTGCGGACCGGAGCGCAGGGCGAGGGCGAGCTCGGCCCGGGCCGCGCGCACCGCCGCGCCGAGCAGTGCCCGGGTGGCGGGGGCGGCGGCGGCGTCCCCGCCCGTCAGGTCCACCGCCCCGAGCAGGGTCCCCGTGACGGGGTGCAGCAGCGGGGCGGCCGTGCAGGACCAGGGCCGGGCCTCGGGGTAGAAGTGCTGCTCGCGGTGCACGGTCACCGGCCGGCGCAGGACCAGGGCCGTGCCCGGTGCGTTGGTGCCCACGGCCGGCTCGGACCAGTCGGCGCCCTCGACGAAGCCCATGGCCTCGGCGCGCCGCCGCGTCGCGGCGCTGCCCCGGACCCGCAGGAGCACCCCGCGGGGGTCCGTGACGGCCACGACCAGCCCGGTGTCCTCGGCCGGCGGGGTGAGCAGCTCGTCGAGCACGGGCATCAGCAGGCGCAGCGGGGAGCGGGCCTCCCGGACGTCGGAGCCGTCCAGCACGACCCGCGGGGCGCAGCGCTCGGGTGCCGAGAGGTGGTCCAGGGACCGGGCCCAGGACAGGCGCAGCAGCGGGTCCGCCGTCGTCGGTCCGTCCGCCGGTGCGCCCACGCGCCGCCCCCTGTTCCGTGCTGTGACCCAGCTCTCATGCCGGTCCCAGGGTAGCCCGTGACGTGTCCAGGAACAGTGCGGGGCGGGGAACTGCCGGAATGCGTCGAGCACTCCTGGAGCTCCCCGCCCTGCGCGGTCGGGACGGCGGCGGCGCCGCGGTCAGCGGGCGGCGGCCGCCGGGGCGTCCTCCGGGCGCGGCTCGACACCGGCGGCCGCGCCGGACCCGGTGCCGGACCCCGTGCCCTCGGGGGTGACGTCCTCGGGCACGAACGGATCGCCGGAGCGCGGGGCGTCGTAGAGCGCGCGGTCCAGCAGTCCCTCGCGGTGGGCGACGATCGTGGGGACCAGGGCCTGGCCCGCCACGTTGAGCGCGGTGCGGCCCATGTCGATGATCGGGTCCACGGCCAGCAGGAGGCCCACGCCGTCGAGCGGCAGGCCCAGCGTGGACAGCGTCAGGGTCAGCATCACGGTGGCCCCCGTGGTGCCGGCGGTCGCCGCGGAGCCCAGCACGGACACGAGCGCGATGAGCACGTAGTGCGTGACGTCCAGGTCGATGCCGTAGAACTGTGCGACGAACAGGGCAGCGATCGCGGGGTAGACCGCGGCGCAGCCGTCCATCTTGGTGGTCGCCCCGAGGGGCACGGCGAAGGACGCGTAGGCGCGGGGCACGCCGAGGCTGCGCTCGGTGACGCGCTGCGTCAGGGGCATGGTGCCCACCGAGGAGCGGGAGACGAAGCCCAGCTGCACGGCCGGCCAGACGCCCGAGAAGTACTGCTTGACGGAGAGCCCGTGCGCCTTGACCAGCGCCGGGTAGACCACGAGGGCCACGACCAGCAGGCCGGCGTAGACGGTGGCGACGAAGGCCAGCAGCCCGCCCATCGAGGTCCAGCCGTACTCGAACACGGCCCGGCCGATCAGGCCCAGCGTGCCCAGCGGGGCGAGGCGGATGATCCACCAGACGACCTTCTGCACCACGGCCAGCGCGGCGCGGACCACGGCGAGGAACGGCTCGGCGGGCTCGCCTACCTTGAGGGCGGCGATGCCGACGGCGGCCGAGACCACGAGCACCTGCAGCACGTTGAAGCCGAGGGTGGTCTGGACGGTCTCCGGGTCCACCACGGAGGAGGAGACCTGCAGGCCCAGGAAGTTGGCGGGGACGAGGCCGGTGAGGAAGCCCAGCCACGAGCCCTGCGTCCCGGTGTACGCCTCGGCGGGCGCGGCGGCGCCGCTGCCCGCCCCGGGCTGGACGACCAGCCCGAGCACCAGGCCGACCGACACGGCGATCAGCGCGGTGATCCCGAACCACAGCAGCGTCTTCCATGCGAGCCGAGCGGCGTTGGAGACCTCCCGCAGGTTGGCGATCGAGGAGATCACCGCGGTCACGATGAGCGGGACCACGGCGGCCTTGAGCAGGCTCACGTAGCTGGTGCCGATGGTGTCCAGCGCGGTCATCAACCAGTTGGGGTCCGTGTCGGGGTCGCCGCCGAGGGTGTCGGCGACGGTGCCCAGGACCACGCCCAGGAGGAGTGCGAGCACGATCTGCGGGCCGAAGGCGGTCATCCACCGGGGCAGCCGTCGAGTACTTTCTGCGGAAATCATGTGCCCACAATAGGGCCCCGGAATATACAACACCCAAAGACGATGACGAAATGTGACGCCAAGATGACGGACGTCACAGATCGAGCGCGTACCGCAGGGTGTCCAGGCCGACCGAGCCGATCCGCAGCGCGCGGGTGTGGAACTGCTGGAGCCGGAACTCCCGGCCCGCCGCGGTGCGGGCCACCTCCCGCGCCTGCTCCCACAGCTGCTGGCCCACCTTGTAGGACGGCGCCTGCCCGGGCCAGCCCATGTACCGCATCCACTCGAAGCGCAGCTTCGGGTCCGCCATCACGATGTTCGAGCGCAGGAACCGCCAGCCGTCCTCGGGCGTCCAGACCTCGCCGGGGCGGGCGCTGCCGAGGGCGTCCCCGAGCTCCGGGGGAACGCGGTAGCCGCAGTGGAAGCCGACGTCGAACACCACCCGCGCCGCCCGCAGCCGCTGGGAGTCCAGCATCCCCATCCGGTCCCCGGGGTCCTGCAGGTGTCCCAGCTCGTCCATGAGCCGCTCGGCGTACAGCGCCCAGCCCTCTCCGTGGCCCGAGACCCACACGCCCATCCGCCGCCACCGGTTGAGCTCCCCCGAGTTGGCCAGCGCGGTGGAGAATTGCAGGTGGTGGCCGGGGACGCCCTCGTGGTAGACGGTCGTGGTCTCCTCCCACGTGGTGAAGGTCGCGGTGCCCTCCGGCACGGACCACCACATGCGCCCGGGGCGGAAGAAGTCGGCGCTCGGCATCGAGTACCAGATCCCGCCGTCGTGGGTCGGGGCGATGCGGCACTCGAGCCGGCGCATGGGGCCGGTCAGCTCGAAGTGCGTGTCCGCGAGGGCGTCCACGGCGGCGTCGGAGAGGTCCTGCATCCAGGCCTGCAGCGCGTCGGTGCCGTGCAGCTGCCGCGCCGGGTCCGCGTTCAGGGCCGCCATGGCCTGGGCGACCGTGGCGCCGGGGGCGATGCGGTGGGCGAGCCGCTCCTGCTCCGCCACGATCGCGCGCAGCTGCTCCACACCCCAGGCGTACACCGTGGCCGGGTCCAGGACGGCGCCGAGGAACTCCTGCAGGCGTAGCGTGTACACGTCGGGGCCCACCGCGTCCGTGCGGGGCGCGTCCGCGGCGAGTTCCTTGCCCAGCACGGCGGCGAGACCCCGGTAGGCTTGCCGCGCCGCCTCGGCGGCCTCGGCGACCTCTTGCCGCAGCGCCTCCGGGATGCGGGGGCTGCGCACCAGCCGGGCGAAGAAGCCGTGCCGGGCCGCGTAGCCGGTGCACTGCCGGGCCGCGTTGCGCAGCTGCGCCTCGGAGGCCGAGCGGCCGAGGGAGCGGGCGTGCCGCAGGCCCAGGACGTAGGAGTCCACGGCGGCGGGCACGGCGCGCAGCCGGCCGGCGAGGTGCGCCCAGTCCTCGGCGGTGCGCCGGGGCAGGTCGTCGAAGACCTCCCGGATCTCCTGCACCGGGGAGGAGATGTTGTTGACCTCCCAGCCGCGCAGCCCCTCCTCGTGCAGGAGCAGGTCGAGGCCGAGGCGCTCGCGCAGGGCGTGGCCGGTGATCCGGTCGACGTCGTCGGCCGGGGCCGCGCGCTCGAGCTCGGCCAGCGTCCGTCGGGCGGCGTCGGCCCGGGCCTCCAGGCCCTCGGGACCGAAGTCGCGGTACTCGGTCTCGTGCCCGGGGAAGCCGTGCACGGTGGCCTGGGCCGGGTCCAGCTCCATGGCGCGCGCGAACCAGCGCTCGGCCACGGCGTCGACGGCCGTGGGCTCTCGCCGCCCGGTGCCGAGGGGCGCCGGCCCGGGGCCGGCGGTGGACGTGGGGTCGGGCCGTTGATCGGTCATGCAGGTCACGGTAGCGCCGGCCGCTCCCTAGACTGCGGAGCATGCCCGCCCCTGCGCCGCGCGCGAACTCCGCGTCTCCCGCCACCGTCCCGCCCGGGCCCTCGGGCGCCGCCGGGACCGGGGCCGCCGTGCTTGTGGTGGTCGCGGGGGTGGTGGGCGCCCTGCACGTGTGGAAGCTGTCCCCGGCGCTGCCCGTGCTCTCCGCCGAGCTCGGCCTGAGCCTGGTGCAGGGCGGGTTCCTGCTCTCCACGGTGCAGGTGGCCGGCATGCTGCTGGGCGTGGTGGTGGGCCTGTTCGGGGACCGCATCGGCCTGCGCCGGGGGCTGCTGCTCGGGCTGGGCCTGCTCACCGCGGGCTCCGTGACGGGCCTGCTCTCCACGGGGTACGGCCCGCTGCTGGGCTCCCGGGTGCTGGAGGGGGTGGGGTTCATGCTCGTGTCGATCTGCGCCCCGGCACTGATCCGGCGCACCGTGGCCCCGGCCAGGGTGTCCCTGCTCGTGGGGCTGTGGGGCTGCCACATCCCGGTGGCAGCGGCCCTCTCCCTGCTGCTCGGGGGCCTCCTCAGCGAGGCCCTCGGCTGGCGCACCTGGTGGGCGGCCGCTGCGGCCGGCTCCGCGCTCCTGGGCCTGCTGGTGCTCGCCGTGCTCCCGCCGGACCCCGCCCACGTGGTGGTGCACGGGGTTCGGCAGCGCCTCGGGCTGACCCTGCGCGCGCCCGGACCGTGGCTCGTGGCCCTGGTCTTCGGGCTCTACACCGCCCAGTGGAACGGGGTGGTGCAGTTCCTGCCCTCCATGTACGCCGAGTCCGGGATCGCGGCGGGCGCCGCGGCGGGGCTCAGCGCGCTCGCCGCGGGGGTCAACGTGGTGGGCAACCTCGGTGCGGGCCGGGCCCTGCAGCGCGGGGTGCGTCCCGTGGTGCTCTGGTGCACGGGCTTCGCCGTGCTGGGACTGGCCGCCGTGGTCGCGTTCGGGATGGCCCCGCTGCTGGACGAGGGGGCGCGCTTCGGCGCCCGGTACGGCGCCGTCCTGGTCTTCTCCGCCGTGGGGGGAGTGGTGCCGACCACGGCGATCGCGAGCCTCCTGCGGGTCGCCCCCACGCCCACCACGGTGGCCACCACGTTGGGGCTGGGCCAGCAGCTGAACGCTCTGGGCCAGTTCGCCGGCCCGCCCGCGGTCGCGTCGGTCGCGCAGGCCACGGGCACCTGGGATCTCACGTGGGCGGTGACGGCCGTGCTCGCCCTCGCGGGCATCGCCGTGGCGCTCCTCGTCTCGCGGCGGATCCCCCGGGAGCCGTGAGCGGCCGCCGTCCGGTCAGCAGCTGGTCCGGCCCGGTCGCGGCCCGGCCACCACCTGGGCGGCCCCGGGCCGCGCACCGCCGATCGCTCGCCCTGAGGCGCTGACCCGCTGCGCCCGCCCCACCGGGTTCACTCCTCCGGCCGGGTCCGCCGCCACGCGCCGCGCCCCGGGCGCAGCCGCAGGCCCAGCCGCATCCGCCGGAACTGGTCCCGGCGCCCCGGGGAGCCCTTCCCGGCGGCGTCGCCCCCCTCCTGGCGCGCGAGCAGGACGGCCGTGACGGCGGCGATCTCCTCCGGCGTGGGGCTGCCGGCCGTGAAGCGCAGGGACGGGGCGCCCTCGACGGGCTCGCGGGAGGTCACAGCGGGATGTTCCCGTGCTTCTTGGTGGGCATCGTCGCGCGCTTGTCGCGCAGGGCCCGCAGGGCCTTGAGCACCTGCACCCTTGTCTCCGACGGGGAGATCACCGCGTCCACGTAGCCCAGTTCCGCCGCCTGGTACGGGTTCAGCAGGCTCTCCTCGTACTTGCGCACCAGATCGGCGCGCAGCGCCTCGACGTCCTCGTCGTTCTCCGCGGCGGCCTTGAGGTCCCGGCGGTAGAGGATCTCCACGGCGCCCTGGGCGCCCATCACGCCGATCTGCGCGGTGGGCCAGGCCAGGTTGATGTCCGCACCGAGCTTCTTGGAGCCCATCACGATGTAGGCCCCGCCGTAGGCCTTGCGGGTGATCAGGGTGACCAGCGGGACGGTCGCCTCGGCGTAGGCGTAGAGCAGCTTGGCGCCGCGCCGGATGATGCCGTTGAACTCCTGGTCGGTGCCGGGCAGGAACCCCGGCACGTCCACGAGGGTGAGGATCGGGACGTTGAACGCATCGCAGTGGCGCACGAACCGGGCCGCCTTCTCGGACGCCGCGATGTCCAGCGTGCCGGCGAACTGCATCGGCTGGTTCGCCACGATGCCCACGGTGTGTCCCTCGACCCGGGCGTAGCCGATCATCACGTTGGGGGCGTAGAGGGCCTGCATCTCCAGGAAGTGGCCGTCGTCGACGATCGCCTCGACCACCGCGCGCATGTCGTACGGCTGGTTGGCGGAGTCCGGGACCAGGGCGTCCAGGGCCAGGTCCCCGTCCGTGACCTCGTCCTCCTGGTCGTGGTGCAGCAGGGGCGCCTCCTGCAGGTTGTTCGCCGGGAGGAACTCGAGCAGCTCGTGCACGAAGTCGAACGCGTCCTGCTCGTCCTCGGCGAGGTACGTGGCCGTGCCCGTCGTCGCATTGTGCTGGCGCGCCCCGCCCAGGGTCTCCATGTCCACCGACTCGCCCGTGACCGTCTTGATGACGTCCGGGCCGGTGATGAACATGTGCGAGGTCTTGTCGACCATCACGATGTAGTCGGTCAGGGCCGGGGAGTAGGCCGCCCCGCCCGCGCAGGGACCCATGATCAGCGAGATCTGGGGGACCACCCCGGAGGAGCGGACGTTCATGTTGAAGATGTCCGCGAACATGGCCAGGGAGGCCACGCCCTCCTGGATCCGCGCCCCGCCGCCGTCGTTGATCCCGACGACCGGGCAGCCGTTGCGCAGGGCGAACTTCTGCACCTTGACGATCTTCTCCCCGTTCACCTGGGACAGCGACCCGCCGAACACCGCGAAGTCCTGGGAGTAGACCGCCACCAGGCGCCCGTCCACGGTGCCGTAGCCGCTGACCACGCCGTCGCCGGGCAGCTTCTTCGACGCCATCCCGAAGGCGGTCGAGCGGTGGGTCGCGAGGGCGTCGAACTCCACGAACGAGTCCTCGTCCAGGAGCATCTCCACGCGCTCGCGGGCGGTGTTCTTCCCGCGGGCGTGCTGCTTCTCGATCGCCGCCTGCCCCGCGGGGACCTCGGAGCGGGCCCTGCGGTCGTGGAAGTCGGCGATCTTGCCGGCGGTGGTCGTCAGGTCGTGGGTCACAGGCACCTCGTGGTCTGGTACGCGGCCGGCCCGGCGGGCCGATCGGTCCGGTCCGGGGTGGTCAGGGGACCTGCTCACTCTAGTCGGCGGCCGCGCGGGCCTCCGTTGTAGAACTCCTACAAAATCCGCGCCCGGGGCCGGGGACACCGGGACGGTGCTCAGCCGACGCGGCCGAGGACCACCTTCCAGGGGCGGACGGTCCGCTCGGTGACCACCCCGTGGCGCACCAGCGGGTCCTCGTCGGTGAGCCGCTCGACCGCCGCGGCGTCCTCGACGGCGAAGACCAGCAGCGCGCCGGGCGCACCGTCGTCGTCGAACGGACCGGACGCGAGCAGGTGCCCCTGCTCCACGAGACCGCCGAGGTACGCCCGGTGCTCCGGCCGGCGCGCGGCCAGGACGTCGGCGGGCCCGCCGTAGACGTAGGTGACGGCGAACGTCGTGCGGTTCTCGGCTGCGCTCACGATGGCTCCTGTGGGTCGTGCCGCGGCCCCGCCGGGCCGGACGGGACCGTCCAGCCGGTTCCCGGGGAACCGGGCTACTACTGTGGATACGGTCCGAACACTACGCGGACGGTGCCCGGCCGGACAGCACCGCCCGCCCGGGACCGCGACGACCGGCCCGCGACGACCGATGCCCGACGACCGACCGAGGAGAACCGTGCCCGACCCCTGCGCCGCCGACCTGCGCGCCCCCGCCGTGCTCTCAGCGCTGGCGGACCTCGGCCTGGGGCGGATCGACGTCCTGGACGAGGTCGGCTCCACGAACGAGCACCTGACGGCCGCCGTCACCCGGCAGGCGCGCGGGTCCCGCCCGGACCGGCCGTGGGTCGACCTGTCCCTCGTGCTCACCGGCCACCAGAGTGCGGGGCGCGGCCGGCTGGACCGGGTGTGGACCACCGAGCCCGGCACCGCGCTGACCTTCAGCGTCCTGCTGCGCCCGGCCGACGGGCGCGGCCGCCCGCTGCCCACCCAGCACTACCCGTGGCTGACCCTGCTGATGGCCGCGGCCGTCGTCGACGCCCTGGACGGGCTCGCGGCGGCGGGCGCGCTGATCAAGTGGCCCAACGACGTCCTGGTGGACGGGCGCAAGGTGGCCGGTCTGCTCGCGGGCCTCGTCCTGGACGAGCAGCGCCCCCCGGCGGTGGTCCTGGGCGCCGGCATCAACGTCGCCCAGGAGGAGCTGCCCGTGGACACGGCCACGTCGGTCCGCCGCGTCACCGGCCGCGAGGTCGAGCGCGCCGCCGTCCTGGAGGCCGTGCTGGGCGCGTTCGTCCCGCTCTACCGGCAGTTCTGTGCGGACCCGGCCGCCGCCGTGCGCCCCGGAGGGACGCTGCGCACCCGGATCACCGAGCGGATGGAGACCCTCGGGCGACCGGTGCGCGCCGAGCTCCCCGGCGGAGCCGCGCCCGTCACGGGCACCGCGACGGGACTCGGGGAGCACGGGGGCCTGCTGGTGCGCGAGGCCGGCGGCGCCCAGCGCGAGGTGACGGCGGGCGACGTGGTGCACCTGCGCCCGGCGCCGGACGCCCCCGGGACGGTCTGAGCGTGTCCGCCCGTCCCGCCCTGCAGCCCGGGGAGCGCGTGCTCGTGTCCACACGCGCCCACGGCGCGCGGCTGACCCGGCCCTTCCTGGTGCTGCTGCTCACGGTGTTCGCGCTCTCGTTCGCCCAGCGGGCCCTCGAGCTGCGCTGGCGGCCCGTGGCGGAGCCGTGGACCACGGTGCACGCCGGGGTGGAGCTCACCCTGCTCGTCGTGGCCGGCTGGGTGGTGCTCCGCAGCTGCCTGCGCCCGATCCTGCGCTGGTGGCGCACCCGCTACGTGCTCACCACCCGCCACCTCGTGCTGGTGCGCCCGGGCGGGGCCCGCAGGACCGTGTCGCTGCCCCTGCACCAGCTGCGCCGGGTCTCCGTGGAGCGCCGGCGCAGCCCGGCCCTCGGCCGGCACGACGGGCGCGTGGTGGCCGACTTCGGGCCCTTCGGCGGCCTGCGCCTGGAGCACGCCCCGGAGGCGCAGCGCCTGGCCGGGCTGATCCGCCGGGCCGCCGAGGACGAGTGGGCGGGCGGCGGCGCCGGCCGGGCCGGGGATCCCGGATCCGGCGGGGGTGCGCCGGGGGTCCGTCCCACTAGAGTGGACCGCGACGCGGTCGTGGCACCGCGCCCGGGCCCGTCCGTCGCCCCGCGCCGACCGTGGAGCCGGCGGGCCGTCCACCAGGAACAGGAGTGACGTGTGGCGAGTGAGGACCCGGAGACCCAGGGCGAGCCGGTGCTCGGCCCCCAGACGGCACAGCTGAACCTGAACCTGCACAACCCCGTCCAGGCCAACCTCTACCGCTCGGACGAGTCCAAGGCCGCCGTACAGGCCCTCGAACGGACCCTGCTGGGCTCCGAGCGCGACCTGCGCCGCCGGGAGGCCGCGCGCCGGGGCGGGCTGTCCCTGCTGTCGGCGCGGAAGGTGTGGCGGGCCCTGGGCTTCCCCAATCTCACCGACGACGACCTCTGGTTCACCGAGCGGGACTCCGAGGCCCTCCGGGTGCTGTCCACCATGGTGCTGGAGGAGCGGGTCACCGAGGAGGCGGCCCTGTCCCTGGTGCGCTCGATCGGGCAGATGACCGACCGCATGGTGGTGTGGCAGGTCGAGGCGCTCGTCGAGGACATGGTCGTCCACCGGGGCATGACCGACGCCGCCGCACGCCGGCAGCTGCTGCACCTGCTGCCGGACCTCATCGACGCGATCGAGAACCTTCTGGTCTACTCGTGGCGGCGCCAGATGAACGCCGCCGTGCAACGGCTGGCGATGCGCGTGGAGCGACCCGACGGCTCGACCGCCACCGGCCCCACGTCCGACGACGGGGCGTCCTCCATCCTCCCGCTCGCGCGCGGGGTGGGCTTCGCCGACCTGGTCTCCTACACCTCGCTGTCCCGGCAGATGAACGAGCGGACCCTGGCGAACCTCGTGCAGCGCTTCGAGAACCGCTGCGCCGAGGTGATCGCCGTGGGCGCCGGCCGGCTCATCAAGACCATCGGGGACGAGGTCATGTTCCTCGCCGAGACCCCCGAGGGCGGGGCCCAGATCTCCCTGGCCCTGGCCCGCGCCATCCGCGACGACCCGGAGCTCCCGCAGGCGCGCGTGGCCTTCGTCTGGGGGCGCGTGCTGCCCCGGCTCGGGGACATCTACGGGCCGACGGTGAACCTGGCCTCCCGGCTCGTCTCGCTGACCGAGCCGGGCTCCGTGCTCGTGGACGCCTCGACCGCCGCAGTGCTCTCCGGCGACGACCGCTTCATCCTCCTGCCGCAGCCCACGCGCAACGTGCGGGGCTTCGGCGACGTCCAGCCCGTCGCGCTCTCCCAGGGCGCCGGTCCCGGGCTGGAGGTCGACTTCGAATGAACGCGCCCCTCGTCATCCGCGCGGGCGCGTCCACGGACCGGGGCCTGCGCCGGGAGTCCAACGAGGACGCCCTGGTGGTCACGGCCGCGATGTGCGCCGTGGCGGACGGCATGGGCGGGCACGAGGCCGGCGAGGTGGCGAGCGCGCTGTGCGTGCGCACCCTCGGGGCGTCCCCCCTGTTCCAGCTGGAGGACTTCCGGTCCTTCGAGGTCCTCGAGCCGGAGCCGCCCCGGGACATCGCCCGGTTCCGGGCCACCGTGGAGCGCGAGCTGCGCCTGGACCCCGAGATCCCCGACGACGCGATCGAGGCCGTCCGCCGCGTCCGCTCCGTGCTGTGGCAGGCCGACCAGCACATCCAGCACGCCGTCGAGGGCCGGGCGGGCACCACCGTCACCGGCGTGTGGCTGATGCACATTCACGGTCGCATGCTGTGGGTCGTGTTCAACACGGGCGACTCCCGCACCTACCGGCTGGTCGCGCCCCAGTCCGGGGGCCGTGCCGGCGAGGACGAGGGCGAGCCGATGATCGAGCAGCTGACCGTGGACCACTCGGAGGTGCAGTACCTGGTGTCGATCGGGCAGCTCACCTCCGCGCAGGCGCTCGTGCACCCGCGCCGCAACGTGATCACCCGCGCCCTGGGCACCGGTCAGGTCTGGGAGCCGGACGTGTGGGTGCTCCCGGCCCGGCACGGGGACCGGCTGATGCTGTGCTCGGACGGCCTGACCAACGAGCTGAGCCCCGCGCACATGGCCCGGGTGCTCGCCGCGGTGCCCCACCCGAAGGAGGCGGCCGACGTCCTGCTGCAGGCCGCGCTGCGCACCGGCGGGCGGGACAACGTCACCGTCATCGTGGCCGACGCCGTGCGGCCGGGGGAGTACGCCCCCGGCTTCTGAGCGGCGCACCCCGCGGGGCGGCCGCGTCCCCCGAAGAAGGGAGGCATCATGATCCGTCACATCGGCACCGCCCCCACCAGGCCTGTTTACCTTTGAGAACATGGTTGTCTCGCGCCGCTCCTTCGTCCTCTCCGGCCTCGTGCTCGCCGCCTCCGGGGTCCTCGGGGGCACCCTGGCCGAGACCTCCGCCGGCCGGCGCCCGTTCGTGCTCTGGGGCTCCTCCTCGGCGGCCAGCGCGCTGCACAGGGACCGCCCGCGGGGCTTCCCGGCGGTGCGCATCGACGACCTGCTCTCGCAGCTGCTGGAGGCGCCCGGAACCTCGCGCGCCGTCAGCGGCGACCGGTCGTGGCAGACCCTGTCGATGCGCAGCAGCGCCCACCCCTACCTGCCGCGACTGGGCTCCGGCTACGGGGTCGGGCGGATCCCGTCCCACGGGTCGCTGGTCGTGCCCACCGTGGACGGGCGGGTGCCCAGCGTCCACCTCCCGATCCCGGGCACCGTCTCCGGGCTGCCGTGCACGATTCAGGCCGTGGGGCGGGACCAGGGCGACGTGGTGCTGCGCCGCGTGGTTCCCGGGTCCGAGCTCGAGGTGGCGCCCGCGTCGGCGGCGCGGTGGCGCACGGCGCTGGAGGAGGAGCACCGGGGTCACGTCCACCTGCTGTGGACGGGCAAGAACAACATCGAGGACCCGGACCAGGTCCTCTCCGACACCCGTGCGGCGTGGCGGGTCGAGCCGGACACGTCCGTGGTGATGGGCCACTGGCACACCGCGGCCGACCGGCCCGGCACGGCGGGGTGGGAGCAGGTGCGCGGCGTGAACGCGGCCCACCGGGACGAGTACGGCGACCGGTTCTACGACACCATGGCCGATCTGCGGGATCCCGGCCTGTGGGCCCTGCCGGGTCTGCGGCCATATCGGATCGGCGCCTCGGCCGCGGACCGCCGGTGGCTGGCCCAGGGGCTCCCCCCGCGCTCGGTCGTCGCCGCGGACCGCCGGCACCTGAACGCACTCGGCAACACGGTCGTGGCCCACGGCCTGCACCGCCACCTGACCGGCACGGCGGGCCTCTACTGAGCGGCCCGCGGTGCCGTCCGTGGTCCGTGGAGTCACATTCCGTCCACGGGCGCGGAACTCTTGTCACGGTGCGCTGGGCGCCCTAATCTACAACCAAATGGTTGTACAAAATGAGCTGACGGACGACGAGGTCGACCGCATCTTCCAGGCCCTCGCGGACACGACACGACGGGACATCGTGACACGGGTGCTCCGGCAGGAGCAGTCGGTCTCCGCGCTGGCCGGGCACTACCGGATGAGCTTCGCGGCGGTGCAGAAGCACGTGGCGGTGCTCGAGCGGGCCTCGCTGGTCACCAAGGAGCGGCGCGGCCGGGAACAGGTGGTGCGCGGCAACGTGGCCACGCTGCGCCGGGCGGCGGGGCTGCTGGAGGACTACGAACAGATTTGGCGCGGGCGTGCCCGCGCCATCGAGCGCCTCCTCGCCGAGGAGGCGCCCCCCGGGAACCGGGGGACCCAGTAGGAAGGGAGCAGGACATGCCGGTCATGGACGTGCACAAGGACACGGAGGCGCTGACGCTGACGTTCGTCGCGGAGTTCGCCGCGGATGTCGAGCGGGTCTGGCAGGTCTGGGCCGACCCGCGTCAGCTCGAGCGCTGGTGGGGGCCGCCCGAGTGGCCTGCCACCTTCGAGGAGCACGAGCTCTCCGAGGGCGGGCGGTGCCGCTACTACATGACCGGCCCGGACGGGGAGAAGGCCCGGGGCTGGTGGACGGTCACCGCCGTGGACCCGCCGAACCGGCTGGAGTTCGACGACGGCTTCGCGGGCGAGGACGGCGAGCCGGACCCGACCCTGGGGACCACCCACGGCGTCGTGACGTTCGAAGCCGTCGACGGCCGGACACGGATGACCACGGTCTCGACCTTCGAGAGCGCGGACCAGCTCGAGCAGATGTCCGCGATGGGGATGGAGGAGGGCATGCGGGAGGCCATGGGCCAGATCGACAGCCTCCTCTCCGGTGCCGTCTCCCGCTGAGCCGTCACCGGGCGAGCCGTCTCCCGCAGGGCGCTCCCCGGTCCCGCCCGCGGTGCGGGCCCGGACCGGACGACGCCGCCCCGGTGCTTCCGGGGCGGCGTCGCCGGGTGACGGCGGGTCAGGCGCCCTGCGTCACGGGAGCGCCCGCGGCGCCCCCGGTGCCGGCGGAGCGCTCCGGGGCCGGTTTCGCGGCGGGCTCGGCGGCCGGCTCGCCGGACGCCGCGGCCCGCCGCGCCGCCAGCTTGCGCGGCTTGAGCGCGAGCCGCCGCTCGTGCTGGCGCTCGGCCCGGCGCTCCGTGCGCCGCTCCGACTGCTTCTCGGCCCGGCGCTCCTTTCTCGCCTCCTCCGGGGCCTTCTCGCCGGGTGCCCCGGCGGCGGGCGTGGCGGTGTCCTTGCGCAGGGCCCGCTCCTTGACCGGGGCGCTGCCCGAGGCGCGCAGCCGCCGGTAGTGCTCGGCCGCCTCCTCCTGGCGCCGCGCCTCGATCCCCGTGGCGATCTCGGCCCGCAGGTGCTCCGGCTCCAGCTCGAACGCGGCCACGAGGTCGAGCGCGTGCGGGCGCAGGCGGGCGAGCAGCCGGTCGATGTACTCGTCGAGGCTGCGCCCGCGCCGCATGGACAGCCGGCCGTGGGCGAGGTACCACGCGAGGTTCTTCTCGATGAGCCGCAGCCCGAAGACGTCGCGCAGCCAGGTGAGCACCGTGCGGGTGCCCGGGTCCTCGACCTGCTCCAGGCCGCGGGTGAAGGCCTCCCACTGCAGCAGCTCGGCGTGGGCGCGCGCCGCGGCGATGGTCTTGTACTGGTTCTCGTTGAACAGCGCCGCGGCCTCCGCCCGGGGGAGCTTGGCGCTGGGCCGCAGGTTCTCCGCGATCTCGGCGACCATGGTCTCCACGCGGTCCGTGAGCAGCGCGCGCTGCGCGGACTCCTCGCGCAGGGCGTTGACGGAGCGGCGCACGTCCCCGGTGTCCCGGAAGGCCTGGCCGAGCTTGCGCAGCCCCGACCGGTGGTAGGTGGCCTCGGTGGCCCGGCCCGCCACGTAGCGGGCCATGACGCCCACGTCGACGTGCTTGAACTCGTCCGCCCAGTCGGACAGCAGCCGCTTCGCCACGAGCTGCAGCAGCACCGTGTTGTCGCCCTCGAACGTCGCGTAGACGTCCAAGTCGTGGCGCAGGGAGGTGAGCCGGTTCTTGGTCAGGAACCCCGCGCCGCCGCAGGCTTCGCGGCACTCCTGGACGGTGTCCAGGGCGCTCCAGGTGGACAGCGCCTTCAGGGCCGCCGCCAGGGTCTCGAGGTCCTGCCGGTTCTCGTCGGTGTCCTCGCGGCCCGAGAAGACGTCGTCGTACTTGTGCAGCAGCTCCTGGTGGGCGAAGTGCATGGCGTAGGTCTCGGCCAGTCGCGGCAGCAGCCGCCGCTGGTGCTGCTGGTAGTCCATCAGCACCTCCTCCTGGATGTCGGAGGACGCGTTGAACTGGCGGCGCTCGCTGCCGTAGCGGATCGCGATGCTCAGCGCGGCCTTGTTCGCCAGGACGGCCGCGCCGTCGAGGGAGACCCGGCCCTGGACCAGGGTGCCGATCATCGTGAAGAACCGGCGGCCCGGGCTCGCGATCGGCGAGCTGTAGGTGCCGTCCGCGGCCACGGCGCCGTACTTGTCCAGCAGGTGGGTGCGCGGGATCCGCACGCGGGTGAAGTGCAGCCGGCCGTTGTCGATGCCGTTGAGCCCGCCCTTGTGGCCGTCGTCCTCGCCGCCCACGCCGGGCAGGAAGTTCCCGTCCTCGTCCCGCAGGTCCACCCAGAACGCGTGCACGCCGTGGTTCACGCCGAGCGTGATGAGCTGGGCGAAGACCACGGCGGCGCGCCCGTGCACGGCGGCGTTGCCGAGATAGTCCTTCCACGCCGCCGTGAAGGGGGTGTGGATCTCGAACTCCTCCGTGGCGGGGTCGTACGTGGCGGTGGTGCCGATCGAGGCGACGTCGGAGCCGTGGCCGATCTCGGTCATCGCGAACACGCCCGGGATCCTCAGGTCCCGGATGTCCGCGAGCCAGCGCCGGTGGTGCTCCTCGGTGCCGAGGTTGAGCACCGCGGAACCGAACAGGCCCCACTGCACGCCGGCCTTGATCTGCATCGAGGGGTCCCCGAGCAGCAGCTCCTCGAAGCCCGAGACGTTGCCGCCCGGGTCGTTGTTCCCGCCGTACTCCTCCGGCAGCCCCCGGCTCATCGTGCCCTGCTCCACCAGCAGGTGCAGCTGGCCCAGCACGCGCTCGCGGTGGTCCTGGTAGGTGAGGTTCGGCTGCTGGTGCAGCCGCTCGTCCAGCAGCATCCGGCGGGTCTCGCGCCGGACCTCGGCCCAGCGCCCGAGCAGCACCTCGCCGAGGGCGGCGACGTCCACGGCGGGCGCCGGGATCCCGGGCCTGTCCGCGGAGGTGGAGCCGGCCGCGGATCCGGTGCCGGGTCCGGCGGTGGTCGGTCGGTCGACGGTGGTGGTCATGGTTGCTCCTGTCGTGGGTGACCGGCGGTGGCCGGTGCGGTCACGGGGTGGTCGGAGCCGGCGGGGGTCCGCGCCGGCCCGGGTGGTGGTCAGGTGGGCGGCTGGTCCGGCACGGGCGCGCCAGGCGGGCGCAGGCCGTCGACGGCCCAGCCCACGATCAGTTCCGTCATCCGCTCGCGGGACGGGCGCTGCGTGCCCTCGGGCGTGTTCATCCAGGCCTCGCCGGCGCCGCGCACCATGCCGATCGTGGACGCGGCCCAGTAGCTGAGCACCGGCTCCTCCAGCCGGCGCTCGGCGGGGGTGTGGCGCACGTGGGCCTCCGCGAGCAGTCCGCTGACTGACTCGGCAAACTCCTGGAGCAGCCAGCGCTCGCCGCCGTCCTCGGCGGGGGCGTCCTCCTTGCCGGAGCGCTCGCCGCGGGGCCGCTCGGCCCGGTGCCGGTCCTGCCGGGAGCGTCCGGGGTCGGGGGCGAGGGCCACGACGAAGCGGTACACCGACGCCGAGCGCTCGATGCTGAGCAGGTACTCCGCGACCATCGCCTCGACCGAGTCCTCGAAGGAGCCGGCCGCGCGGGCCGCCTCCTCGAGCCGGTCGCGCATCCGCGTCACGGTGTACTCGCCGACCGCCCGCTGCAGACCCGCCTTGTCCCCGAAGTACCGGTAGTAGACGGACTTGGAGGTCTTGCACGCGGTGGCGATCTCCTCCATGGACGCCTGCGCGCCGAGCTCGTCCACGGCGCCGCGCGCCGTGCGGATGAGCTCGATCCGGCGCTGCGCGCGGTGCCGGGCCCAGCGCGAGGAGCGGCCGTCCGTGGCGGGCGTGCCGCCCGGAGCGGCGGAATCGGTGGCGTCGACCTGTTTCACGATACCCAGAGTATCAGGTATTGTCGTTCGTGACGTGATCATCATCACAACACCACCGAGGAGTTCCCTGTGAGCGAGTCCACCCCCGAGCAGACCGTCGAGCCGACCGCCGAGCACACGACCCCCAGCGGCGCCGGGCGCACCGGCGTGGCCCGCCGCGCCGTCGTGGTCGGCGCCAACCGCATCCCCTTCGCCCGGGCGCACGGCGCCTACGCGAACGCCGGCAACCAGGACATGCTCACCGCCGCCCTCGACGGCCTGGCCGCCCGCTACGGCCTCGCCGGGGAGCGGATCGGCGAGGTCGCCGCCGGCGCCGTGCTCAAGCACCCCAAGGACTTCAACCTCACGCGCGAGTCCGTGCTGGGCTCGGTGCTGGACCCGCGCACCCCGGCCTTCGACGTGCAGCAGGCCTGCGCCACGGGCATGGAGGCCGTCTCCACGTTGGTCAACAAGATCCGGCTCGGCCAGATCGACTCGGCCGTGGCCGGCGGCGTCGACTCGGCCTCGGACGCCCCCGTCGTGGTGAGCGAGCGGCTGCGCCGGACCCTGCTCGAGCTCAACCGGGCTAAGAGCACCCAGCAGAAGCTCAAGGCCCTCGCGGGCCTGCGCCCGGCGGACCTCAAGCCGGTGGCCCCCGGCACGGGGGAGCCGCGCACGGGGCTGTCGATGGGCGAGCACCAGGCCCTCACCACCGCCCGCTGGGGGATCACCCGCGAGGCGCAGGACGAGTTCGCCGCCGCGAGCCACCGCAACCTGGCCGCCGCCTACGAGCGCGGGTTCTTCGACGACCTCGTCACCTCCTTCCGCGGCCTGTCCCGGGACAACAACCTCCGCCCGGACAGCTCCGTCGAGAAGCTCGCCGGGCTCAAGCCGGTGTTCGGGAAGTCCCTCGACGCCGAGGCCACGATGACGGCGGGCAACTCCACGCCCCTCACCGACGGCGCCTCGACCGTGCTGCTCGCGTCCGAGGACTGGGCCGCGGAGCACTCACTGCCCGTGCTCGCCGACGTGGTGGACGTCGAGGCGGCCGCCGTCGACTTCGTGCACGGCGACGAGGGGCTGCTCATGGCCGGCGCCTACGCCGTCCCCCGCCTGCTGGCCCGCCAGGGCCTGGCCCTCGACGACTTCGACTTCGTCGAGATCCACGAGGCGTTCGCCGCGACCGTGCTCGCCACCCTCGCCGCGTGGGAGGACGAACAGTTCGGCCGCGAGCGGCTGGGCCTGGGCGGCGCCTTCGGCACCGTGGACCGGAGCCGGCTCAACGTCACGGGCTCGTCGCTCGCCGCCGGGCACCCCTTCGCCGCGACCGGCGGGCGCATCGTCGGCACCCTCGCCAAGCTGCTGCGCGAGCGCGCCGACGAGACCGGCCGCCCCGCCCGCGGGCTCGTCTCGGTCTGCGCCGCCGGCGGCCTGGGGGTCACCGCGGTCCTCGAGGCCCGCTGAGGCCACGCCCCCGGCGTTCCCACCGCTCCGCCCGATCCGCACAGCAAGGACCCCACCCCCATGGCAGACACCTATCTCGACCTCGTCAGCTCCGGCCCCGGCGGCAGGCTCGCCCGGCAGCTCGGGCTGCCCGCCCCCGCCCGGCTGCGCCGCCACCGCGCCGGGGACCCGCTCGTGCCCGGCCCCGTCCTCGTGCTGGGACGGGGGGAGGAGGCCGACCGGATCGCCGCGGCCCTGCTCGGCTGGGACCTCGACGTGCGGCGCCACCCCGACGACGTGCACCGGTTCGGGGCCGTGGTGCTGGCCCTGACCGAGCTCGCCCGGCCCGCCGACCTGGCCGAGCCCGCGCTCGGCCTGGGCGGGCCGCTGCGCTCGCTCGCCCCCGGCGGCCGGGTGGTCACCGTGTCCCGACCCGCGCCGGGCATCGGCACGGGTGCCGCCTCGGCGACGCCCGCGGCGGCGGAGCCGCTCGACCCGGTCGTCGCCGCGGCCCGCCAGGCGGTCGTCGGCCTCCTGCGCTCCACCGCCCAGGAGATGCGCGCCGGGGCCACCGCCAACGGCGTCCTGCTCGCCGAGGGCGTCGCCCCCGAGGCCCCCAGCGTGCTGGGTGCCCTGCGGTTCCTGCTCTCGGGGCGCAGCGCCTTCGTCTCCGGGCAGTTCGTGACGGTCGGCGACGACGCCGGAGCCCTGTCCGCGGACTGGGAGGCACCACTGCGGGGCAGGGTCGCCGCCGTCACCGGCGCGGCCCGCGGCATCGGCGCGGAGATCGCCCGCACGCTCACCGGCGCCGGCGCGCGCGTCGTCGTCGTGGACGTCCCCGCCGCCGGCGAGCCCCTGGCCGCGCTGGCCAACGAGATCCGTGCCGTGGCCCTCCAGCTCGACGTCACGGACGCGCACGCCGGCGAGAAGATCCTCGGGCTCGCCCGCGAGCGCTTCGGGCACCTGGACGTGGTGGTGCACAACGCCGGGATCACCCGGGACAAGCTGCTGGCCAACATGGACGAGTCCCGATGGGCCGCGGTGCTCGCGGTGAACCTCGAGTCGCAGCTGCGGATGAACGAGCAGCTCCTGGCGGGCGAGGGACTGGGCGAGGCCCCGCGGATCGTCTCCCTGGCCTCCACGAGCGGTGTCGCGGGCAACCGCGGCCAGACCAACTACGCCGCCTCGAAGGCCGGGGTGATCGGGATGGTCGCCGCCACCGCGCCCCTGCTGGCCCGGCGGGGCGGCAGCATCAACGCCGTGGCCCCCGGGTTCATCGAGACGGAGATGACCGCCCGGATGCCGGCGGCCCGCCGCCAGGTCGCGCGCCGGCTCAACTCCCTGCAGCAGGGCGGGCTGCCGGAGGACGTGGCCCAGGCCGTCCTCTTCCTGGCCTCGGACGCCGCCGGCGGCGTCAACGGGCAGACACTGCGCGTGTGCGGCCAGAACCTGGTGGGGGCGTGAGCATGGACCCCGACCGGCACGAGACCGTGGTCCTCACCGACGTCCCCTCCCTGGGCGGGCTCTACGCCCGCGCCGCGGCGGGCGCGGCGGGCCGCCTGCTGCAGGGCGCCCTCACCGAACGGCTGCCCGGCCGGATGCCCGGCCTCCCGGCGGGGCGGCGTCGCTGCGGCGACAGCGCCGCCCCGCTCGAGCTGCCGGCGGTGGCGCACGTGGTCGAGGGCGTGGTCGTCGACCCCGCCGGCCACGAGGGGTTCTGCCGCACGGTCGGCGCGCCGCTGCGCGAGGGCCCTGGCGGGACGGAGGCCTTCTCCGGCTTCCTGCACGCCCTCGCCTTCCCCGTGGCCATGAGCGTGCTGACCCGGCCGGACTTCCCGCTGCCGGTCCTCGGGATGGTGCACCTGGCCAACGAGGTCGAGCACCGCGGCGCCGTGTCGGTGGCGGAGGACCTCATGGTCACCGCCTCCGCCGAGCGGCTGCGTCCGCACCGGTCCGGCGCCCAGGTCGACGTCGTCGCCCGCCTTGCGCGGGAGGACGGCGAGACCGTCTGGACGGGCCGGTCCACCTACCTCGCCAAGAACGTGCGCGTGCCCGGGACGGCCGGCGACGCCCCGCGCGAGGAGTTCGTGCCTCCGGCGCCGACCGGGCACTGGCGGCTGACGGCCGGCACCGGACGGGACTACGCGGCGGTGAGCGGGGACTGGAACCCGATCCACCTCTCCGGCCCCACCGCCAGGGCCCTCGGCATGAAGGGGACGATCGCCCACGGGATGTATTCCGCCTCGCGCACCCTGGCCGAGGTGGAGGTGCCGCCCGGGGTGGCCTTCCGCTGGACGGTGGAGTTCGCGGCGCCCGTCCTGCTCCCGGGCACGGTGGCGGTCGCGATCACCGACGACGGGCGGGGCGCCGGCTGGCGGGGCTCGCGCTTCGCTGGGTGGGACCCGCGGCGCAGGCGCCCGCACTTCACGGGGACGGTGGCGCGGCTGGACGGCTGACCCGCCGCCGCGGAGCCGGTCGACGGCCCCGTCCGGCGCGTGGGCCACAATGGTCGGGTGAGCCCACAGCAGAGGACAGACGCGCGGCCCGTCGACGCCACCGGCCAGGACCTCAACCCCGCCCCGCCCAGCGAGGACCTGAAGGAGCAGTACGCGGAGCTCGTGGACCGGGTGCGCGCGGCGCGGACCGCCTACTACGTCGAGGACGCACCCACCATCTCGGACGCGGAGTACGACGAGCTCTACCGGCGGCTCGAGGAGGTCGAGGCGCTGAACCCCGAGCTGGTGGCCAACGACTCGCCCACCCAGGAGGTCGGCGGCGAGGTCTCCGCGGCGTTCGCGCCGGTGACGCACCTCGCGCGGATGTACTCCCTCGAGGACGTCTTCTCGGTCGACGAGCTCACGGCCTGGCTGGCCAAGGCCTCCGCCTCCATCGAGGCGCTGCCGGACGCCCCGGAGTCCGCGTGGCTCACCGAGCTGAAGATCGACGGGCTGGCCGTGAACCTGCTCTACCGCGACGGCGAGCTCGTGCGGGCCGCGACCCGGGGTGACGGCACCACCGGCGAGGACGTCACGCACAACGTGCGCACCATCGCGACCATCCCCACCACGCTCGCCGGCGAGGACGTCCCCGAGGAGGTCGAGATCCGCGGCGAGGTGTTCATCTCCTCCCGCGACTTCCGCTCCCTCAACGAGGCGATCGTGGCCGAGGGTCGCGCTCCCTTCGCCAACCCGCGCAACGCCGCGGCGGGCTCGCTGCGGCAGAAGGACCCGGAGGTCACGGCCCGGCGCCGGCTGTCCATGTACGTGCACGGCGTGGGCGCCGCCACGGGCCTGCACGCCGACACCCAGTCCGAGGTCTACGAGCTGCTCGAGCGGTGGGGCCTGCCGGTCAGCCCGTACTACAAGGTGCTGCCGACCACGGAGGACGTCCTCGCGTTCATCGAGGAGTACGGCCGCCGCCGCCACGACCTCATCCACGAGATCGACGGCATCGTGGTCAAGGTCGACGACCGCCGGACCCAGTTCCGGCTCGGGCACACCTCCCGGGTGCCCCGCTGGTCCGTGGCCTACAAGTACCCGCCCGAGGAGGTGCACACGCGGCTCAAGGACATCCTGGTCAACGTGGGCCGCACCGGGCGGGTCACGCCGTTCGGCCTCATGGAGCCGGTGCGGGTCGCCGGGTCCACGGTGGAGATGGCGACCCTGCACAACCAGGACGTGGTGAAGGCCAAGGGCGTGCTCATCGGGGACACCGTGGTGCTGCGCAAGGCGGGGGACGTGATCCCCGAGATCGTGGGGCCCGTGGTGGCGCTGCGGGACGGCACGGAGCGCGAGTTCGTGATGCCCACCTCCTGCCCGTCCTGCGGCACGGAGCTGCGCCCGGCCAAGGAGGGGGACGTCGACATCCGCTGCCCCAACGCCCGCAGCTGCCCGTCCCAGCTCCGGGAGCGGGTCTTCCACGCCGCCGGCCGCGGCGCGTTCGACATCGAGGCCCTCGGCTACGAGGCCGCCCTCGCCCTGACCCGGCCCGACGAGCCGGAGTCCCCGCCGCTGACCAGCGAGGCGAACCTGTTCGACCTCACGCCCGCGGACCTGCGCGAGGTGCGGATCCGGCGGGAGAAGAGGTCGCGCGGCGCGCCCACGGGCGAGACCGAGCTCGTGCCCTACTTCTGGACGAAGGGCACGGCCAAGAAGCCGTCCGAGCCCACCGCCACCACCCGCAAGCTGTTCGAGGAGCTCGAGAAGGCGAAGGCCCAGCCGCTGTGGCGCGTGCTCGTGGCCCTGTCCGTCCGGCACGTCGGCCCGACCGCGGCCCGGTCCCTGGCCACGGCCTTCGGCTCGCTGCCGGCCATCCGCGACGCCGACGAGGAGACCCTGGCCCAGGCCGACGGCGTGGGGCCCGTGATCGCCGCCGCGCTCACCGAGTGGTTCGCCGAGCCGTGGCGCTGCGAGATCGTGGAGCGCTGGGCGGCCGCGGGCGTGCGCATGGAGGACGAGGTGGACGAGTCCGTGCCCCGGACCCTCGAGGGCACCACCGTGGTGATCACCGGCACCCTCGAACGCTTCAGCCGCGACTCCGCGAAGGAGGCGGTCCTGGTGCGCGGCGGCAAGGCCTCCGGCTCCGTGTCGAAGAAGACGCACTTCCTGGTGGCGGGCGAGAACGCCGGCACCAAGCTGGACAAGGCCGATCAGCTCGGCGTGCCCGTGCTCGACGAGGCCGGATTCGAGCGGCTCCTCGCCGAGGGGCCCGACGCTCTCTCCGGGGCGGCCGGGAGCGCGCCCGAGGACGCCCCGGCCGGCACGGGAGCGGACCCCGGAAGCAACACCGACGACGAGGACGGGGCCTGAGCATGGGACGCCACGACGACGCGCTGGAGGGCCTCGGCCCGACCGGCGCCCACCTGGAGGAGCTCCTGGAGCTGGCCCTCGCGGCCGCCGAGGCCGGGGCGGAGGTCCTGCGGGGCCGCGACACCGACCGGCTGGGGGTCACCGGCAAGTCCGGCGAGGGGGACTGGGTCACCCGCTTCGACGTCGCCGCCGAGCAGGCCGTGCTGCGCACGATCCTGGACCGCCGCCCGCACGACACGGTCACCGGAGAGGAGTCGGGCACGCACCGGCCGGAGCACCCCTCCGGGGTCCGCTGGTCGGTGGACCCCCTCGACGGCACCACCAACTTCATCCGGGGCATCGTCTACTACTGCACGTCCGTGGCCGCCGCCGACGCCCAGGGCAACTGGCTCGTGGGCGCCGTCAACGCCCCGGCCCTGCGCCGCACCTACTTCGCCGTGCGCGGAGCCGGCGCGTGGGTGGAGGCGGACGGGACGTCCCGCCGGCTCGAGGGCCCCGTGCCGGACCGGCCGGGCCGGCTCTACGGCACCGGGTTCTCGTTCGACGCCACCCGGCGGGAGCGCCAGTTCCCGGCCTTCCTGGCCACCATGCGGGACTACACGGACATGCGGCGCCTGGGCTCGGCGGCCCTGGACCTGTGCATGGTCGCGGATGGCGCGCTCGACGGGTACGGCGAGCAGGGCCTGCACGAGCACGACTGGGCCGCCGGCGCGCTCATCGCCGAGGAAGCCGGTGCGCTCGTGACCCGGCCGGAGCTGCCCTCCCCGGCGGCGGGCGAGGTGCCGGCCGACGCCCGCCTCGCGGCGTGGATCACCGCCCGCGAGCCCGGCATTCCGGGCTGAGCCCGGAGCAGGGCCCGGTCCACCGGCGGTGTGAGATGGCTCTCGTAACTTGACCGAGACCAAAAAGTTGCCATAGCGTGACCTTTGAAGCGTTCTTCCCGAGGGCATGCCCTCCGCTTCCCGGAACGCACGTTCCGGAGCCGGCGTCCATCACGGGCCGGCGACCCCTGCAGGCTGCGAATGTGTGATACCTCACGACGAGCCAAAAGGGGTGGCGCAACGAAAATCGTTACGCTATCGTGATAAACAGCTTCCCCGAGGACACCTCCGGGGATCCGGTGTGCCTGGAGTCCGAATCCCGGCGCGCCACGACACCATGCTGGGTGCTGCCGTAACACCGCACGTCGTCTGAAGGGCAGACACCTGTAAGCACTTACCCACCAACACCTTGACGGGTAGACGACGGCGCGAAGACATCCGGGGACGGAAACGAGCGCAGGTGGCCCAGGGAGCATCATGACCAACGCTTTCGCTGTTCGTCGCAACGTCCGTCGCGGTGCCGCGGCTCTGATCCTCGGCGGGACCGCCGTGGGCGCCATGGCCCTCCCGGCCAACGCCGCCCCGGCCTCCACCTGGGACGCCCTCGCCGAGTGCGAGTCCGGTGGCAACTGGAACACCGCCACCGGCAACGGCTTCTCCGGCGGCCTGCAGTTCACCCCCTCCACCTGGGCCGCCTTCGGTGGCCAGGGCGCCCCGCAGGACGCCTCCCGTGCGCAGCAGATCGCCGTGGCCGAGAACGTCCTCGACGGCCAGGGCTGGGGCGCATGGCCCGCCTGCTCCGCCAAGCTGGGCCTGTCCGGCTCCGCCGCTCCCTCCGCCAACCCGATGGGCACCGCCTCCGTGGTGACCCCGCAGTCGGTCGAGGCTCCGGCCCCGATCGAGGCTCCGGCCCCCGCCCCGGTCGCCGCCCCCGAGCCCGGCCCCATGGCCGCTCCCGCCGAGGCCCCGGCCGCCGTCCAGGCCCCGGTCGTCGAGTACGTGGCCCCCGCCGCCGCCGTGGCCCCGACCGCCGTGTCCGGCGAGACCTACACCGTGGTCCAGGGCGACACGCTCTCCATCATCGCCCAGAAGCTGGGCGTCGAGGGTGGCTGGGAGGCCCTGGCCGCCGCGAACGAGGGCACCATCGCCGACCCGAACCTGATCTTCCCCGGCCAGGTGCTGAACATCCCCGCCTGATCCCCACCGGACAGGCACCGCGCGGCCGCGCCGCGCAAGAGCACGAGAGAGGGCCCCTCCGAACGGAGGGGCCCTCTCTCGTGCCCGGTGGGCACCGGCACGGCGCCGCGCGTGCGCTCAGCTCACGGCGTGCGCTCGGGCCGGGTCCACAGCCACGGCTCGGCGGGCTCGGCCCCGGCGTCGCCGAAGCTCACGGAGCGCTCCGCGCCCTTGACCCGGTACGGCTGGATCACCGTCAGGGACTCGCCCTCCCGGTGCTGGGTCTCCACGGCCACGGCCGTCTGCCCGGAGCGGTCCGGCAGGGTCACGGGGAAGGCGACCGCGGCGCAGAGGAGGTCGTCCCGCAGCTCCACCGCCCGCGCCCGCAGGGCGTCCAGGGCGGCCTCGGGGCTCAGCTCCTCCGCGTCCTCGGCCGGCAGGCTGTCGAGCTCGTACTCGCCGTCCTTGCGTGCGGTGACGAGGAAGGCGGGGAACGCCCCGTGCTGCGCCAGCTGCTGCTCGGCCACGGCCTGGACGTGGGCCATGACCGTGTCGATCGTCGCGGCGGCGTCCTTGCTGACCCGCTGGCGCCACGCGTTGGCGGCGTCCGTCGCGGAGGTCGCGCGCGCGGCCTTCCCGGAGCGGGCGCCGGGGCGCCCGCTCTTGGCGCCTCGGTCCTTCTTCGTGCGGGCGGGGGTGCTCTTGGCCATGTCCGGGTGCTCCTGTGCGGTGGTCGGTGCTCCTCTCCAGGGTATGCCCCTGCGGGGCCCCTCCCGGACGGGAAGGAGGGGAGTGCCGCGCGGCTAGACTGGACCGGAAACCACCCCCGATCACGAGCAGGAGTGCGCATGTCTGCGATCACCCGCGAGCAGGTCGCCCACCTGGCGAAGCTCGCGCACCTCGAGATGACCGAGGAGGAGCTGCGGTCCATGGCGAAGGAGCTCGACCTCGTCGTCGACTCCGTCGCGTCCGTCAGCGAGGCCGCCGGACCGGACGTCCCGGCCACGAGCCATCCCATCCCGCTGCAGAACGTCTTCCGCGAGGACGTCGTGGGCGAGACCCTCACCGCCGAGGAGTCGCTGCTCAACGCACCGGACGCCGCCGAGGGCAAGTTCAAGGTGCCCGCGATCCTGGACGAGGAGTAGCCGCATGAGCAGCACCGGAACTCCCCAGGGACTCGTCGGCCTCTCCGCCGCCGAGCTCGCCCGCCGGCTCGCCGCCGGCGAGGTCACCTCCGTCGACGCCGTCCAGGCCCACCTGGACCGGATCCGGGAGACCGACGGCGAGCCCGTCGACCCCGCCGACCGCAGCCGCGGCAGGACGGGGCTCAACGCCTTCCTGCACGTCAACACCGAGGAGGCCCTGTCCGTGGCCGCCGAGGCGGACGCCGCGCGCGCCCGCGGCGAGGAGCTGCCCGAGCTCGCCGGCGTGCCGATCGCCGTCAAGGACCTCATCGTCACCAAGGGCCAGCCCACCACCGCCGCGTCGCGGATGCTCGAGGGCTGGATGAGCCCGTACGACGCCACGGTGACCCGGCGGCTGCGCGCCGCCCGGATGCCGCTGCTGGGCAAGACCAACCTCGACGAGTTCGCGATGGGCTCCTCCAGCGAGCACTCCGCCTTCGGCGACACCGGCAACCCGTGGGACCTGTCCCGCATCCCGGGCGGGTCCGGCGGCGGGTCCGCCGCCGCCGTGACCGCGTTCCAGGCGCCGCTGGCCCTGGGCACGGACACCGGCGGGTCCATCCGCCAGCCCGCGGCCCTGACCGGTTCGGTGGGCGTCAAGCCGACCTACGGCGGGGTCTCGCGCTACGGCGTGATCGCCATGGCCTCCTCGCTCGACCAGGTGGGCCCCGTGACGCGCACGGTGCTCGACGCCGCGCTGCTGCACGAGGTGATCGGCGGGCACGACCCGCAGGACTCCACGTCCCTGCCCGATCCGGTCGGCGACCTCGCCGCCCAGGCCCGGGCCGGTGCCGCCGAGGGCGGACTGGCGGGCCTGCGCGTGGGCGTCGTCAAGGAGCTCACGGGCGAGGGCTTCCAGCCCGGCGTCCAGCAGCGCTTCGACGAGGCCGTGGAGCTGCTGCGCTCCGCGGGCGCCGAGGTCGTGGAGGTCTCCACCCCCAACTTCAAGTACGCCCTGGGCGCCTACTACCTCATCATGTCCTCGGAGGTCTCCTCCAACCTCGCCAAGTACGACGGCGTGCGCTTCGGCCACCGCGTGCTGCCCGAGGACGGTCCCCTGACCATCGAGCGCGTGATGGGCGCCACCCGGGCCGCGGGCTTCGGCGCAGAGGTCAAGCGCCGCATCATCCTGGGCACCTACGCGCTGTCCGCGGGCTACTACGACGCCTACTACGGTTCGGCCCAGAAGGTCCGCACCCTCGTGCAGCGGGACTTCGCGGCCGCGTTCGAGCGGGTGGACGTGCTGGTCTCCCCGACGTCCCCGACCACCGCGTTCGAGCGGGGCGCCGTCGACGAGTCCGCCGACCCCATGCAGATGTACCTCAACGACATCGCCACCATCCCCACGAACCTGGCCGGGGTCCCCGCGATCTCCGTTCCCGCCGGCCTCGCCCCCGAGGACGGGCTGCCCGTGGGCATCCAGTTCATGGCCCCGGCCCGCCAGGACGCCCGGCTCTACCGCGCCGGCGCCGGCCTCGAGGCCCTTCTCGAGCAGCGCTGGGGCGGCCCGGTCTGGCAGCAGCTGCCGGACACCGCAGCCCTGGTCCGGGACCTGGCCGGCGGGCCCGCCGCGTCCGAACCGTCCGCACCCGTCCGGGGAGGAGCCCGCTGATGACCCAGACCACCGAAGAGGTCCTGTCCTTCGACGAGGCCATGGAGAAGTACGACCCCGTGCTGGGCTTCGAGGTCCACGTGGAGCTCAACACCCGGACCAAGATGTTCGACGCCGCCCCCAACGTCTTCGGGGACGAGCCGAACACCAACGTCACCCCGGTCTCGCTCGGCCTGCCCGGGGTGCTCCCCGTGGTGAACCGGGTGGCCGTGGAGTCGGCGATCAAGCTCGGGCTCGCCCTGGGCTGCGAGATCCGACCGGTCTCCCACTTCGCCCGGAAGAACTACTTCTACCCGGACACCCCCAAGAACTTCCAGACCTCCCAGTACGACGAGCCGATCGCCGAGAACGGCTCCGTCGACGTCGAGCTGGAGGACGGGACCGTGTTCACGGTCGAGATCGAGCGCGCCCACATGGAGGAGGACGCCGGGAAGCTCACGCACATGGGCGGCGCCGCCGGGCGCATCCAGGGCGCCGACTTCTCCCTCGTCGACTACAACCGCGCCGGCGTCCCGCTCATCGAGATCGTGACGAAGCCCATCGTGGGCGCCGGCACCCGCGCGCCCGAGCTGGCCCGCGTCTACGTGGCCCTGATCCGGGAGATCGTGAAGAACCTCGGGATCTCGGACGCGAAGATGGAGCGCGGCAACGTCCGCTGCGACGCCAACGTCTCGCTCATGCCCAAGGGCAGCGCCACGTTCGGCACCCGCTCCGAGACCAAGAACGTGAACTCGCTGCGCGCCGTGGAGCGCGCGGTGCGCTTCGAGATCCAGCGCCACGCGGCGGTCCTGGACTCCGGCGGCACGATCGTGCAGGAGACCCGGCACTGGCACGAGGACACCCGCTCCACCACGAGCGGGCGCCCCAAGTCCGACGCGGACGACTACCGCTACTTCCCGGAGCCCGACCTCGTGCCGGTCGTGACCGACCACGAGTGGATCGAGCGGCTGCGGGCCGAGCTGCCCGAGCCCCCGGCCGAGCGCCGGAAGCGGCTCAAGACCGACTGGGGGTTCTCCGACGAGGAGTTCCGGGACGTCGTCAACGCGGGTGTCCTCGACGAGATCGAGCAGACCGTCGCCGCCGGCGCCGCGCCGTCCGCGGCCCGCAAGTGGTGGATGGGCGAGATCGCCCGGCTGGCCAAGCAGCGGGAGGTCGAGATCGCGGAGCTGGGCGTCACCCCGGCCCACGTCGTCGAGCTCGACGGGCTCATCGGCGCCGGCAAGATCAACGACAAGCTGGCCAAGAAGGTCCTCGCCCACGTCCTCGAGGGCGAGGGGTCCCCGGGCGAGGTCGTCGAGCAGCGCGGCCTGGCGGTCGTCTCCGACGACGGCGTGCTCACCGCGGCGATCGACGACGCCATGGCGCAGATGCCCGACGTCGTGGCGAAGGTGCAGGCGGGGAAGGTGCAGGCCGTCGGCGCCCTCATCGGCCCGGTCATGAAGGCCACCCGCGGCCAGGCCGATGCCGGCCGGGTGCGCGAACTGATCCTGGAGAAGCTGGGCGTCCAGGGCTGACTGTGCCCGCCCGCCGAGGGGTCGCGAGCCGCGCCCGCGGAACACCGGGGTCGCTTCCCGCGGAGATCCACGACGGATTTCCGCAGGAAGCGGCCCCTCGCCGCACAGCGCGCGCTGAAGGCGGCCCCTCGCGGCGTGCGAGCATGGGCGCATGGACCCTGCGTGCGACGTGCTCGTCATCGGCGGCGGCATCGCCGGACTGTCCCTGGCCTCGGAGCTGGCCGACCGGCGGGGGAGCGGAGCGGGGATCGTGCTCGCGGAGACCGAGCCGGCCCTGGCCCACCACGCCTCCGGGCGCTCGGCCGAGCAGCTGATCCCCAGCTACGGCCCGGCGCCGGTCCGGGAGCTGACCGCGGCGACCGTGGCCCGGCTGCTCGACCCGAGTCCCGCCCCGTCCCGGCCCCTGGCCTGGCCCCGCCGCATGGTCCTCGTGGGCACCGAGGAACGGCTGCGCGCCGAGGCCGCCCCGGGGATGCGCGCGCTGTCCCGCGCGGAGCTCGTGGAGCTGTGCCCCGAGCTGGCGTGCTCCCCGGCGGACGTGGTGGCGGCCGGGCGCCTCGACTGCACCTCCGTGCGCACCGACGCCGCGGCCCTCGTGGCGTGGCACCGCGACCGCGCCGCGGCGGCGGGCGCGCGGCTGCTCACCGGCGCGCCGGTGACCGCGGCGGAGCCCGACGGCGCCGGCTGGCAGGTCACGGCCGGCGCGCACCGGCTGCGCCCCCGGCAGGTGGTCGTCGCCGCGGGCGCCTGGGCGGACGAGGCGGCGGCCCTGTTCGGCGCGGCCCCGCTGGATCTGCGCCCGCTGCGGCGCACCGCCGCCCTGGTGCGGCTCGCCAAGCCCCTGGCCCCGGACCACCCCATGGTCGTCGCCGCGGACCACGGCTGGTACTACCGGCGGGCCGGGGACGGCGCGCTCGTCTCCCCCTCCGAGGCCGTGCCGAGCGAGCCCTGCGACGCGCAGCCGGTGCTCGAGGAGGTCGAGGACCTCCTGGCGCGGCTCAACACCGTGACCTCCCTCGGCGCCACCGGGATCGAGCGGGCATGGACCGGGCTGCGCACCGAGTCCCCGGACGGCGTGCCCGTGTGCGGATTCGACGCCGCCGCGCCCGGGCTCCTGTGGCTGGCGGGCCAGGGCGGCTACGGGTTCCAGACCAGCACCGCCATGGCCCGAGCGGCCACGGACCTACTCCTGGACGGGGCGGTGGGCCCGTGGTGCTCCCCGGAGACGGCCGCCGCCCTGGACCCGGTCCGCTTCCGGCGCTGAGCCCGCCGGGTCAGGCGCCGCCGCGGCCCAGCCGGTCCAGCACCCAGGCGTACTCCCAGGCCGTGTCCTTCCACTGCGAGTACCGCCCCGAGGCGCCCCCGTGGCCGCCGGCCATCTCGCAGCGCAGCAGCACCGGCTCGCCGGAGGTCGAGGCGTCCCGCAGCGCGGCGACCCACTTGGCGGGCTCCACGTAGAGCACCCGGGTGTCGTTGAGGCTCGTCACCGCCAGCACCGGGGGATAGGGCAGGGCGCGGACGTTCTCGTAGGGGGAGTAGTCGCGCATGTACCGGTAGACGTGCGCGTCCTCGATGGGATTGCCCCACTCCTCCCACTCGAGCGCCGTGAGCGGCAGGGTCGGGTCGAGGATGGACGTCAGCGGGTCCACGAACGGCACCGCGGCGAGCGCGCCGCAGTACCGCTCCGGGGCGAGGTTGAGCACCGCGCCCACCAGCAGGCCACCGGCGGAGCCCCCCATGACCAGGATCCGCCGCTCGTCGAGGTCCGGCCGGGCCGCGAGGTGCTCGGTGACCGCCACGTAGTCGGTGAACGTGTTCGTCTTGTGCAGCTTCTTGCCGTGCTCGTACCAGGTCCGGCCGAGCTCCCCGCCGCCGCGCACGTGCGCCACGGCCCAGACGACGCCGCGGTCCAGCAGGGACAGCCGCGAGATCGAGAACGCGGGGTCGGTGCTGTGCTCGTAGGAGCCGTAGGCGTACTGCAGCACCGGCGCCGGCACGGAGGGGTCGAGGTCCGCCCGGCGGATCAGGGAGACGGGGATGCGGGTGCCGTCCGCCGCGGTGGCCCAGTCCCGCTCGACCGCGTAGTCGGCGGGGTCGTAGCCGCCGAGCACCGTGGCCTCGCGCCGCAGCAGGGGCTCGGCGGGCAGCGCGCCGTCGTCCCCGGTGGCGCCCGCCACGAAGACGTCGTAGACGCGCGGGGGCGTCGTGAAGGACGTGTAGGACAGCCGCACCACGGGCGCGTCGTGCTCCGCGGCGGAGACGCTCGCGGTGTAGAGCTCCTCGGCGAACGCCGGCTCCACGGGCTCGGCCTGGGCGGCCGTGCCCAGGCCGGCGAGCGGGAGCAGCCGGACCCGCAGCGTGGTGTCCGCCCGGACGGAGACCACCAGGTGGGTGGCCGTCACGGCGCAGCCGTTGACGCGGACGGTGCCGGAGGCCGGCACGACGTTGCGCAGGGCCACCTCCGCGACCGGGCGGCCGAGGTCGGCCGGGTCCATGAGGGAGATCCGCGAGTTCGGGGCGTCGTGGTCGTGGGTCAGCAGGATCTGCTCCCGCCCGTCCAGCAGCAGGGGCTCCGCCTCGTAGAGCACCCGGTCGGTGCGGGGCAGCACCACCCGCAGCGGCGCCGCCGGGTCCGCGACCGGCTGGATGAGCTGCTCGGAGAACTCGGAGCACATGGCCTCCACCACGATCCAGCGGCGGTCCGCGGACAGTCCGGCCCCGAGCCAGAGACCGGGGTCGGCCTCCTCGTGGACGACGACGTCCTCGGCCACCGCGGTGCCCAGCTCGTGCCGGCGCAGCTGATGGGGGCGCCAGGACTCGTCCACCACCGTGTAGTACAGGGCGCGGGCGTCGGGGGTGAGGAACGATCCGTAGAAGGTCCCGGGGATCTCGTCGGCGAGCAGCACTCCCGTGGTGAGGTCCCGGACCCGCAGGGTGAAGCGCTCGTCGCCGGTGACGTCCTCGGCCCAGGCCAGCAGCTCCCCGTCCTCGGAGACGTCGAAGCTGCCGAGGGAGTAGAACTCGTGCTTCGCGGCCTCCGCGTTGGCGTCGAGGAGCACCTGCTCCCCGGTCATGGGGGTGCCGGGCTCGACGACGGGCGGGGTCCAGTCGGCGAGGACGTCGCCGGTGGTCACCGCCGGGACCCGGCAGAACACCTGGTGCGCGCCGCCCTCCACCGTGCGGGCGAAGTACCACCAGGCGCCGCGCCGACTGGGCACGGACAGGTCCGTCTCCTGGGTGCGGTCCTTGATCTCCCCGAAGATCGTCTCGCGCAACCCCGCGAGGTGGGCGGTGGCGGACTCCGCGTACTCGTTCTCCGCGGCGAGGTGGGCCAGCACCTCGGGGGAGTCCTTGTCCCGCATCCACTCGTACGGGTCGGAGAACACGTGGCCGTGGAAGGCGCGCTCGACGGGCTGCCGGCTGATCTGCGGGGGAAGGACTGTCATGGGTTCCATCCTAGGGAAGACGTGCCGGGGAGCACGGTCCGGACGGGGCAGGGGCAGGGCGGTCCCGGCAGGACGGGCCCGGGCACCGCTCGCCGCCGTGTACGCGGGCCGTCCGGTGCGCCGGTGCCAGAATGGCCGCATGAGCACCCCCGCCCACCTCGCCCCGCGACCGCCCGCCTTCGGATCCACCCGCGCCGACCTGTGGCTGCAGGTGCTCCTGGTGCTCGGGGTGTCCCTGGGCGCCTCGGCCCTCTACGCGGTGCTCTCCCTCGCGGAGCACCTCGCGCGCGGACCGCTGTCCGAGGCGCAGGCCACCATGAACCCGCCGCTGAGCCTGCAGCCCCTCTTCGACCTGCTCCGCCAGCTCACCGGCATCGCCCTGGACCTGGTGCCGGTGCTGCTCGCGCTCTACCTGCTCGCCGGCTCCGCCGGCGCCCTGGGCACGGTCCGCCGGCGGATCGGTCTCGACGCCCGCATGCCCGTCCCGGACCTCGGCCTCGGCACCGTGCTCTTCCTGGTCATGGGCCTGGGGACGCTGGCGCTCTACGGCGCCGGCCGGGCGCTGGGCGTCACCGCGGAGGTCACCACGTCCGGGCTCGCCCCGCACTGGTGGACGGTGCCCGTGCTGCTGCTCTCGGCCGTGCGCCACGCCCTGGTCGAGGAGGTCGTCGTGGTCGCGTTCCTGACCGACCGGCTGACCCGCATCGGATGGAGCTGGCCCGTGGTGCTGGTGGTCACGGCCCTGTTCCGCGGCAGCTACCACCTCTACCAGGGGATCGGGCCCTTCCTTGGCAACGTGGTGATGGGCCTCGTCTTCGCGGAGCTCTACCGGCGCACCGGCCGGGTGATGCCGCTCGTCGTCGCGCACTTCCTGCTCGACGCCGTGGGCTTCCTCGGCGCCGCCCGGCTCCTGGGCTGAGCCCGGAGCCGCCCGGCAGAGCCCGCAGCCGGCCAGCGCCCGGACCGGCGGCGGCCAGGGCCCGCCCGGCCTCAGATGGTGACGGGGCCGTCCGGGGTGCTGAAGGAGACGGAGAGCACCCCCGGGGCGCCGTCCGGGTAGCGCCAGTCGACCTCGAGGCCCTCGAGTGCGGTCTCGACGGGGGCGCCCAGCCACTCGGCGACCCGCTCCGGAGCCCCGGCGATGGCCATGCCCGCGAGCCCGACGTCCGTGATCCGCGCCTGGGACGGGTGCATCTCCGGGGCGGAGTCGAAGCGGATCATGAACGGCAGCTGCGGGTCGGCGATCAGGCCCTTGACGCCGATCTGGTGCCACTCCAGGCACCGGCCGTCCGGGAACACCCGATGGCCGGGCACGGACCGGCGCCCGAGGCGCTGCTCGAAGGGGGCGAGGTCGTCGACCTCCACGACCCAGCCCAGCCAGCCGCCGCCGGCCGCGGAGCGGGCGCGCACCGCCTGGCCGAAGGGCGCCTTCTCCGCCGCCGGGTGCTCGAGGACCTCGACGACCTCCACGTACTGGTGGTTCGTGAGCGGCAGGATCATGTTGCGGGTGCCGAACCGGGGGTGCACCCCGCCCTTGACCGGCTCGATCCCGAGCTCGTCCGCGATGCGCTCGGTGGTGGCCGCCAGGCCCTCCGGGCGGCAGGCGTAGGACACGTGGTCGACTCTCATGGGCTCATCGTGGCACCCTGTGAGTTTCGTCTCCAAATCGGCCCGCGGCGCGCCGGGGACGGTGCGGGCGGTGCCCGGTTCCGGGTGTCACGGCCGGGCCCGGCTTGACGCCGTGTCGCCCGTGTCCGGAGAATGCTGTCCAGGTCATGAGCGCCAGCGTCCAAGCCCCAGCTAGCTGGCCGGCAACCCTCCACCGCGGTGGGGTGCCCTGGGTGAAGACCAGGCTCCTCGCGACCGGCGAGCGAGCAAGCGCGGGTCCCCGGCGTCCGGCCGCACCGCCCCGGCCGGGACGGGACCCCTGATCTCCGCAAGGAGTCCCACGGCATGTCCGATCTCCCCGCCACCAGCACCGACGTCCCCGCCGCCCGCACCGACGCGGCCGCGCCCGAACGGCCCACCCCGGAGAACCCCGGGGGCTGGGCCTTCGAGACCCGGCAGATCCACGCGGGGCAGAGCCCCGACCCGGTCACCGGCTCCCGCGCCCTGCCGATCCACCAGACCACGTCCTTCGTCTTCCCCGACGCCCAGGCCGCCGCCGACCGCTTCGCGCTCGCCGAGCTCGGCCCGATCTACACGCGGATCGGCAACCCGACCACGGAGGTCGTGGAGAACCGGATCGCCGCCCTGGAGGGCGGCGTGGGCGCCCTCATGCTCAGCGCGGGGCAGTCGGCGACGACGTTCGCCGTGCTCAACGTCGCCGGAGCGGGCGACCACATCGTGGCCAGCCCCAGCCTGTACGGCGGGACCTACAACCTCTTCAAGTTCACGCTGCCCAAGCTCGGCATCGAGACCACCTTCGTGGCGGACCCGGACGACCCCGAGGCCTGGCGGCGGGCGGTCCGGCCGAACACGAAGGCCTTCTTCGCGGAGACGATCCCGAACCCGCGCAACGACGTGCTCGACATCGAGACGGTCTCCGGGATCGCCCACGACCACGAGGTGCCGCTCATCGTGGACAACACCGTGGCGACCCCGTACCTGGTCCAGCCCTTCCGCTGGGGCGCGGACGTCGTGGTGCACTCGGCCACCAAGTTCCTGGGCGGGCACGGCACGGCCATCGGCGGCGTGATCGTGGACTCCGGGGCCTTCGACTTCGGCCGCTACCCGGAGCGCTTCCCCGGCTTCAACCAGCCGGACGAGTCCTACGGCGGCCTCGTCTACGCCGAGGCCCTGGGCGCGGAGGGCCCCTTCGGTGTCAACCTGTCCTACATCCTCAAGGCCCGGGTGCAGCTGCTGCGCGACCTCGGCTCCGCGATCTCCCCGTTCAACGCGTTCCTCATCGAGCAGGGCATCGAGACCCTGTCGCTGCGGATGGAGCGGCACGTGGCCAACGCCGAGAGGGTGGCCCGCTGGCTCGAGGCGCGCCAGGACGTGCGCTCGGTGTCCTGGGCCGGGCTGGAGTCCTCCCCGTGGCACGAGCGGGCGCAGAAGTACGCACCCCGGGGCGCCGGGTCGATCCTGGGCTTCGTCCTCGACGGCGGCCGGGAGGCCGGAGCCGCCTTCGTGGACGCCCTGACCCTGCACTCGAACGTCGCGAACATCGGCGACGTCCGCTCGCTCGTGATCCACCCGGCGTCCACCACGCACAGCCAGCTCCTGCCCGAGGAGCAGCTGGCCTCCGGCGTGGAGCCCGGCTTCGTGCGCCTGTCCGTGGGCCTGGAGAACATCGACGACATCCTGGCGGACCTGGAGCAGGGCTTCGCCGCGGCCGCGGCCGCGCACGGAGGGCAGGAGTGACCGTGACGGTCGTGGGGGGCACCGACGCCGGGACCGCCGTCCGCGAGGACGGCGTGCCGCGGGTAGCCGGGATCGGCGAGCTGGAGCTCGAGTCGGGCTACCGGCTGCCCGACGTCCGGATCGCCTACGAAACCTGGGGGACGCTCGCCCCGGACGGCTCCAACGCGGTCCTCGTCGAGCACGCCCTCACCGGCGACACCCACGTGGCGACCGGCCGGGCCCGTCCCGGTGCCTCCGAGACCGAGCGGCGCGCCGCGGAGAGCGGCGGCTGGTGGGAGGGCCTGGTCGGCCCCGGCGCCGCCATCGACACGGACCGCTGGTTCGTGGTCTGCACCAACATCCTGGGCGGCTGCTACGGGTCCACGGGCCCGGCGACCCCTGCGCCGTCGAGCGTGGACCCCGAGAGCCGCCCCTGGGGCTCCCGCTTCCCGCTCGTCACCGTCCGGGACTGCGCGCACGCCGAGGCGGCCCTGGCCGACGCCCTCGGCATCGACGCCTGGCGCCTGGTCATCGGGGGCTCCATGGGCGGGGCCCGGGCCCTGGAGTGGGCCGTGACCTACCCGGACCGGGTCCGGGCGTGCGCGGTGGTCGCCGCATGCGCCCAGTCCAGCGCGGAGCAGCTCGCATGGGGCCAGGCGCAGAAGCTCGCGATCCGCCAGGACCCCCACTTCCGGGGCGGGGACTACTACGACGGCCCGCTGCCCGTCACGGGTCTGGGCCTGGCACGGCGGATCGCCCACATCACCTACCGCTCGGCCGACGAGCTGCACCACCGGTTCGGGCGCTCACCGCAGGCCGACGAGCAGGTCATCGACACCCACGCGGACGGGCGGGGGCGCTACCAGGTGGAGAGCTACCTCGATCACCAGGCGTCCAAGCTGGCCGGCCGCTTCGACGCCAACAGCTATCTCGCCGTCAACGAGACGCTCATGTCCCACGACGTCGCCCGGGGCCGCGGCACGCTCGAGGAGTCGCTGTCCGTGGCCTCCTGCGAGTGGCTCGTGGCGGCGGTGGACTCCGACCGGCTCTACCTGCCCCGCGAGTCCGACATCCTGGCCGCCGCGCTGCCCGGGGACGTCCGACGGCACACGCTCACCTCGCCCTCGGGCCACGACGGCTTCCTCATCGAGACGCCCCAGCTCGGCAAGCTGCTCGTGGAGACCGTGCTGCGCGAGCCCTGAGCCGTCGCGGCGGCTCAGGGGCCCGGGTGGCACACTGGTGCCATGACCGACACCTCCGTCCCGACCGGGACCGCCACCCCCTTCGCCGTGTGGAGCAACGACGCCGACGCCCGCCCCGGCACCCCCCTGCTCGTGCTCCTGCACGGCTACGGCTCGCACGAGCACGACCTCATGGGTCTCGTCCCGGCCCTGCCGGACGAGTTCAGCGTGGCGTCCCTGCGCGCCCCCGAGCCCGTCCAGTTCGGCTACCAGTGGTTCCCGCTGGCCGCGGACCTCAGCTACGCCCTCGACCGGGTCGCCGAGGCCGTGGAGCCCGTCGCGGCGTGGCTGCGTGAGCTGGCCGCGGACCACCCCAGCATCACGCTGCTCGGGTTCTCGCAGGGCATGGCCATGGCCACGTCCCTCGCCCGCCACATGCCCGGCGAGATCGCCGCGGTGGTCGGGCTCTCCGGGTTCGTGGTCCCCGGGGAGCACCCCCTCTTCGCCGACGACCGGCTGCGGGAGCAGCCGCTGCGGATGTTCTGGGGCCGCGACCCGCAGGACCCGGTCATTCCGCAGGAGCTGGTCGACTCCACCGCCGAGTGGGCCCTGGAGCACGCCGAGGTCATGAAGGTGCACTACACCGGGATCGGCCACGGGATCAGCCAGCAGGAGGTCGGGCACGTGCGCGAGTACCTCACCCAGGTGGTGCTGGGCGACCCCGCCCGCCGGGTCAGCCCCCCGCGGTGATCCGGACCGAGGCACCGCCGGCGGAGACGACGTCCCCCGGGTGCAGCTGCCGGCCGCGCCGCGTCTCGACCTCGCCGTTGACCGCGACCTGACCGTCCTCCACGAGGCCCCGGGCGTGCGCCCCGTCCTCGGCGAGGTTCGCCAGCTTGAGGGCCTGGCCCAGCCGGATCATGTCGTCGCGGATGGGCAGTTCGCCGGGTCCGCCGGGCTGCTGGGGAGTTGTCATGGCCCCATTGTCCCAGGTCCCATGCGGTCGGCGGGCACGGCGGGAATTGGCTACCCTGGAACGAGGACGTCGCTCGCGGCGTCCTCGTTCGTGACGGCCGCCGACGGCCGGTTCCCGGCGGGGCACCGCCGGGCCACACCACCCACCACGCGCGTCCGCAGCCGGCGGTCGGGCGAGACCCCGGAGGAAATCCACATGGCCCCCAAGTCCACACTGGACAACGTCATCTCGCTGGCCAAGCGCCGCGGTTTCGTGTTCCAGGCGGGTGAGATCTACGGCGGTTCCCGCTCCGCCTGGGACTACGGGCCCCTCGGCGCGGAGCTCAAGGAGAACATCAAGCACGAGTGGTGGCAGACCTTCGTGCGCGGGCGCGAGGACATGGTGGGCCTCGACTCCTCGATCATCCTCCCGAAGGCCGTGTGGGAGGCCTCGGGGCACGTGGCGACCTTCACGGATCCGCTCGTGGAGTGCACCTCCTGCCACAAGCGCGCCCGCCAGGACCACCTGGTCGAGACCTTCGAGGAGAAGAAGGGCCGCGCCCCGGAGAACGGCATGGCCGAGATCCCCTGCCCCAACTGCGGGACCAAGGGCCAGTGGACCGACCCGCAGCAGTTCTCCGGGCTGCTCAAGACCTTCCTCGGCCCGGTCGACAACCAGGAGGGCCTGCACTACCTGCGGCCCGAGACCGCGCAGGGCATCTTCGTGAACTTCAACAACGTGGTCACCTCGGCCCGGAAGAAGCCGCCCTTCGGCATCGGCCAGATCGGCAAGGCGTTCCGCAACGAGATCACCCCCGGCAACTTCATCTTCCGCACGCGCGAGTTCGAGCAGATGGAGATCGAATACTTCACCCACCCGTCCGAGGCCGGGCACTGGTTCGACGAGTGGGTCGAGGCGTGCTGGAGCTGGTTCACGGACCTGGGCATCGACCCGGACCACATGCGCCGCTACGACGTCCCCGAGGACGACCGGGCGCACTACTCCGCCGGCACCATCGACATCGAGTACCGGTTCGGCTTCCAGGGCAACCCCTGGGGCGAGCTCATGGGCGTGGCCAACCGGACCGACTACGACCTCGGCGTGCACAACGAGCACTCGAACACGGACCTGAGCTACTTCGACCAGCAGACCGACGAGCGCTACGTCCCGTACGTGATCGAGCCGTCCTTCGGCCTGACCCGCTCCATGATGGCGTTCCTCGTGGACGCGTACACCGAGGACGAGGCTCCCAACTCGAAGGGCGGGGTGGACAAGCGCACGGTCCTCAAGCTGGACCCGCGCCTGGCCCCGGTCAAGGCCGCGGTGCTGCCGCTGTCCCGCAACGAGGACCTCTCGCCCAAGGCGAGGGACCTGGCCGCCGAGCTGCGCCGGAGCTGGAACATCGACTTCGACGACTCGGGGGCGATCGGGCGCCGCTACCGCCGCCAGGACGAGATCGGCACCCCGTTCTGCATCACGGTGGACTTCGACACCCTCGAGGACCAGGCCGTGACCATCCGCGAGCGGGACGCGATGACCCAGGAGCGCGTGGCCCTCGACCAGGTGAAGGGCTACCTCGCCGGGAAGCTCGTCCGCTGATGAGCGGCGCGCTGACCGGTTCGGGGCTGCGGCCCTGGCGGGACGGGGACGACCTGCGCCTGCTCGAGGTGTGGCCCGCCCCGGAGACGCCCCAGGCCGCCGCCTTCCGGGCGACCCTGCGCCCCGACGACGACGCCCCGTGGTCCCGCACGGTCGTGGCGGAGGACCAGGGCGTGCCGGTCGCCGCCGCCACGGTCTACGAGTCGGCGCTGCACCCGTCACGGCTGTGGGCCTACGTGGAGGTCGCCCCCGAGCGCCGGGGCGAAGGGCTCGGACGGGTCCTGCTGGAGCGGCTGCGCACCGAGGCGGCGGGCTCGCCCTCGGGCGTGCAGGCCCTGCGCACCACGGTGGCGCCGGGCTCGGCGGGGGAGCGCTTCGCGCGGGCCGCCGGGCTCGACCCCGTCCAGGACTCGCGCGTGGTGCGGGTCGAGGCCGGGGCCCTGCCCCTCCGGCCGCTGCGGGAGCACGCCGACGGGACACCGGCGCAGGCCGTCGAGGACCTGGCCACGGGCTCGGTGGAGCTCACCCGGGCGCTGTGGGACTTCTACCGTTCCGTGCACGCCTGGGACGAGCCGGCGGAGCTGCCCGTGGGACGGGTGAACCAGCTGTTCCTCTCCGACGCCGCGCACGCCTTCGGGGCCGTGGTGCTGCGCAACGGCGTGGGCCCGGGGGAGCGGGGCAGGATCTCCGCGTTCGCCGTGAGCTACCGGCCCGTCGAGCTCGATGCCGCCCCCGGCGCCCCGCCGCCGGAGCAGGACGCTGCCGCGCACGTCCTGCTCGGCTGGACGCCGGGGGACGCCGAGGCGGGCCCCGCGCTCGAGCAGCTGCTCGCGCTGCTGGCCCACCACCACCCAGTGCAGTTCCAGGTCGACGAGTCCATGGAGCCGCTGACCGCCGTCGTCGAGAACCTCCTGGCGGCTGGCGTCGCCACGGTCGTGGAGGCCTCCGTCGTCCTCGCGGAGCCCGGGGACTGAGCGCCTGGAGAGGCCCCGGCGCGCGGATGGCCCCGGCACGTCGAGGTGCCGGGGCCATCCGCGTGTCCTGCACGGACCCGGCAGGGGCCGCGCTCAGCCGGCCGTGCTCGTTCCGACGCGCTCGCCGTCCGCCCGGGCCGCGGTGCAGCCCTGCTCGCCGTAGAGCCGGTCGGTCGGCAGCTGGGCCGCGAAGGGCACGGACCCCGGGCTGCGGATCGAGGTCTCCGACGCCCCGGAGCTCGGCGCGCTCGGGGCCGCCGCCGGCCAGGACTCCAGGTCCTGGTGCGCGGGGACCTGCCCGCGGTCGCGCAGTGGGCCTCCGGGCGCGGCGGACGCCGCCTCGAGGTCGGCGCCGAGGTCGAGAACCCCCGCTGGTTCTGACGCCCGCAGGGCACCACTGGGCCCCGGGGGCCCCTCCGGGGCCGTGCGCCGTTCCCGTCCGTGAGAGAATTCCCCGGTGATGGACACCCGTACCGAGAACCACCCCGCCCGGCTCGACCTGCCGCCGCTGCACCTGGGCGACCTCACGATCGACGTCCCCGTGGTGCTGGCGCCGATGGCCGGGGTGACCAACAAGGCGTTCCGCCGGCTGTGCCGCGAGTACGGCGGCGGCCTCTACGTCACCGAGATGGTCACCGCCCGCGCCCTCGTGGAGCGGCGGCCCGAGTCCATGCGCATCATCGACCACGACCCGGACGAGACGCCCCGCTCCATCCAGATCTACGGCGTGGACGCCGTGCACGTCGGCCAGGCCGTGCGGATGGTCGTCGAGGAGGACCGGGCCGACCACATCGACCTGAACTTCGGCTGTCCCGTGCCGAAGGTCACCAAGCGCGGCGGCGGGTCCGCCCTGCCCTGGAAGACCGACCTGTTCACCGCGATCGTGCGCACCGCGGTCGACGAGGCGTCCCGGGGGGACGTCCCCGTGACCGTCAAGATGCGCAAGGGCATCGACGACGACCACCTCACGTTCCTCGAGGCGGGCCGGATCGCCCGCGACTGCGGTGTCGCCGCCGTCTCCCTGCACGGGCGCACGCTCGAGCAGCACTACTCCGGGACCGCCGACTGGGACGCCATCGCGCAGCTGCGCGAGGCGCTGCCCGACGTGCCCGTGCTCGGAAACGGCGACATCTGGAGCGCCGAGGACGCCGTCCGCATGGTCGAGCAGACCGGTGTGGACGGCGTCGTGATCGGCCGCGGGTGCCAGGGCCGCCCCTGGTTGTTCGGCGACCTGCAGGCCGCCTTCGAGGGCCGGCCCGACCGCTTCCGTCCCGGAGTGGCGGACGTGGCACGCACGATCCACCGCCACGCGGAGCTGCTCGTCGAGACCTTCGGCGACGAGGCCAAGGGCCTGCGGGAGATCCGCAAGCACGTCGCCTGGTACTTCAAGGGCTACCCGGTGGGCGGGGAGCTGCGTGCGCGGATGGCCCAGGTGCCGGACCTGGCGACCCTGCGCGAGCTGCTGGGCGAGCTCGACCTGTCCCTCGGCTACCCGGGCGAGGCGGTCGAGGGTCCGCGCGGCCGCGCCGGCTCGCCGAAGAAGCCGCACCTGCCGGACGGCTGGCTGGGCTCCCGCGAGCTGGGGGGCGCCGAGCGGCTCGGCCTCGTCGCCGCCGAGCTCGACGTCTCCGGCGGCTGAGCCGGCGCCCACGACACGGAAAGGACCGGGCATGCCCCACACGTCCATCGAGATCGACCGCACCGGCGCGCCCGCCCCGGGCTACGAGGCCCGCGACGTCGCGCGCTGGGTGGCGGAGGACCACCACAACAAGTACCGCTCCGACTTCGAGCGGGACCGCGCCCGGATCCTGCACTCCTCGGGGCTGCGGCGGCTTGCGGCCAAGACCCAGGTCGTCTCCCCGGACACCGACGACTTCGTGCGCAACCGCCTGACCCACTCCCTCGAGGTCGCCCAGATCGGCCGGGAGCTGGGCCGGATGCTCGGCTGCGACCCCGACGTCGTCGACGCCGCCTGCCTCTCCCACGACCTGGGCCACCCGCCGTTCGGGCACAACGGGGAGTCGGCCCTGCACCGGCTGACCCAGCACGTCGGCGGCTTCGAGGGCAACGCGCAGACCCTGCGCCTGCTCACCCGGCTCGAGCCCAAGGTGCTCGACGACGACGGGGGCCCGGCCGGCCTGAACCTCACCCGCGCCGTGCTGGACGCCGTGTGCAAGTACCCGTGGGAGGCCCACGAGGCGCCGCGGCGCCCGGACGGGACGCGGTCCCAGAAGTTCGGGGTCTACACGGACGACCTGCCGGTGTTCGCGTGGCTGCGCGACGGCGCCCCGGCCCGCACGAAGTGCCTCGAGGCCCAGGTCATGGATCTCTCGGACGACATCTCCTACTCCGTGCACGACGTCGAGGACGCGATCGCCTCCGGGCTGGTGCAGCTGGGCTGGCTCGCCGACACCACCCAGCGGGACAGGGTGCTCGAGCTCACCCGGCGCTGGTACCTGCCCGAGGCCGCCCCGGAGTCCCTCGACGCCGCCCTGACCCGCCTCGAGGAATCGTCCCTGTGGGTCCGGGAGATGGACGGGTCCCGCAAAGACCTCGCCCGGCTCAAGAACATGACGAGCCAGCTCATCGGCCGCTTCGCGATGTCCGCGGTCGGCGCCACCCGGGACATCTACGGCGAGGACCCGCTGACCCGCTACGACGCCCAGCTCGTGGTCCCGGAGGGGACCGCGGAGGAGATCGGCGTGCTCAAGGGCATCGCCACGACCTACGTCATCGCGGTGCGCGACGCCCAGCCGATCTACGACAACCAGCAGGAGGTGCTCACGATCCTGGTGGGCGCGCTGATGGACTCCGACGGCCGCTACCTCTCGCCCGCCTTCGCCGCCGACTGGCGCGACCTCGGCGAGGGGCCGGGCACGGAGGCCGCCCGCCTGCGCCTCGTCGTGGACCAGGTCGCGTCCCTCACCGACCTGTCCGCCGTGTCCCTGCACGACCGGATCCGCGGCACCCACTGGCGCGTGGGGGACAAGCCGCTCTGGTGACCCGCTCCACCGGCGCGGTTCCCGGTCCCGGTCCATGACTGTGGACCGGCCGGGTCGCGCGGTGCTCCACCACGCGGTGGGCCCCGGCCCTCGGGCGTCGGGCCGCGCGCCTAGACTGGCCGTGTGCCAGGACTGATCAGACGCGAGGACATCGACGAGGTGCGGGCGCGCACCGACATCAAGGAGATCGTCGACGGCTACGTCACCCTCAAGAGCGCCGGCATCGGCTCCTGGAAGGGCCTCTGCCCGTTCCACGACGAGCGCACCCCCTCCTTCCACGTGCGGCCGCAGATGGGCACCTTCCACTGCTTCGGCTGCGACGAGTCCGGGGACGTCATCTCGTTCCTCATGACGATGGACCACACCACCTTCTCGGAGACCGTGGAGAAGCTCGCGGCCCGGGTGGGCTACGAGCTGCACTACGAGCAGGGCTCCGGGCCGAACAAGGAGGAGGTCGGCCGCCGCCAGCGCCTGCTGGACGCCCACAAGGTCGCGGCCGAGTTCTTCCAGCGCAACCTCTACACCCGCCAGGCCGCCTCCGCCCAGCAGTTCCTGGGCGAGCGGGGCTTCGACGGCGAGGCCGCCCGGCGCTACGGCGTGGGCTACGCGCCCCGCGGCTGGGACCACCTCCTCAAGCATCTGCGGGACCGCGGCTTCACGGACCAGGAGCTCAAGCTCACCGGCATGTTCTCCGAGGGCAACCGGGGGCTCTACGACCGGTTCCGGGGCCGGCTCGTCTGGCCCATCCGCGCGGTCGCCGGCGAGGTCATCGGCTTCGGCGCCCGCAAGCTCCACGACGAGGACCAGGGTCCGAAGTACCTCAACACCCCCGAGACCGCCCTGTACAAGAAGTCCCAGGTGCTCTACGGCATCGACCTCGCGAAGCGCGAGATCGCGAGGCAGCGGCGCCTCGTCGTCGTCGAGGGCTACACCGACGTCATGGCGTGCCACCTCGCGGGCGTGACCACGGCGGTGGCCACGTGCGGCACCGCCTTCGGGGCCGAGCACATCAAGATCGTCCGGCGGTTCCTCTCCGACGACGGCGGCGGGGGAGAGGTGGTCTTCACGTTCGACGGCGACGCCGCCGGGCAGAAGGCCGCCCTGCGCGCGTTCGAGGAGGACCAGAAGTTCGTGGCGCAGACCTACGTGGCGGTCGAGCCCCACGGGATGGACCCCTGCGACCTCCGGCTCGCCCGCGGGGACGCCGCCGTGACCGAGCTCGTGGAGAACCGCCGCCCCCTGTTCGAGTTCGCGATCCGGGCGACGCTGAAGAACTTCGACCTGGACACCATCGAGGGCCGCATCCGGGCGATGCGGGCCTGCGCGCCCATCGTGGCGCGGATCCGGGACCGCTCCCTGCGCCCCGCCTACGCGCGGCAGCTCGCGGGCTGGCTCGGCCTCGAGCCCGCCGAGGTCCAGCGGGCCGTCGACTCCGCGGGCCGCGCCCGGCGCGAGGAGAGCCCCGCGCCGCACCGGTCGGCGGAGCCGGAGGCGTCAGGACCCGTCCCGGTCGAGCTCCCCGACCCGCGCGAGCCCGTGGCGCGGATGGAGCGCGAGGCCCTCGAGACCGTCATCCAGTGCCCGGACCTGATGCTCGAGCGGCACTGGGAGGAGTTCGGCCTCAGCGCCTTCCGCTATCCCGTGCACGGGGCCGTGCACGACGCGGTGCTGGCCGCCCGCGCGGAGCTCCTCGGGAACGGGGCCGCCGAGCCGAGCGGGCAGGTCTGGGTCGACGCGGTGCGCGGGCGCCTGCCGGAGCCGTTGCACGGCTACCTCGCCGAGCTCGCGGTGACGCCGCTTCCGGCCACCACCCAGCTGCAGCTGGAGCGCTACACCGCGGACATCCTCAACCGACTCTTCGAGCTGCAGATCAACCGCCGCAAGTCGGACCGGCTGGCGGAGCTCCAGCGCACCGACCCCACCGGTCAGCGCGAGCGCTACCAGGAGCTCCAGCGGGAGCTGCTGGAGCTGGAGATGCAGCGGCGCGGCCTCCGCCAGGACTGACGCGGCCGCGCGGGGCCGGATTTGTCGAAGCCCGGCGCGAACGGTAAAGTGATGGCTCGTTGCACGCGTGCGTGCACGGTCCCCCGTAGCTCAATTGGCAGAGCATTCGACTGTTAATCGAAGGGTTACTGGTTCGAGTCCAGTCGGGGGAGCCGCCCAGCAGGCCCCCACCAGCGTCCGACGCCGGTGGGGGCCTCTGTCGTGCCGGCGCGCCGGCGTCGTTCCGGAGCGGCGTCGCCTCATCCGGTAATGCTGATCCGGACCCCCTCCGCGGGGGCGGGCACGTCGAAGACGGCCGTGTAGTTGAGGACGGCGGTCCAGACCGACACCCGCACGTCGTTCTCCGACATCTCCGGCGGGTGGTGGGACACGGTCACGGCCCACTCCTGCCCGTCGAACAGCATCTCGGTGGAGGTGACGGTGACGCCCCGGGCGGCGAGCGCCCCGACGACGCCGGCCCGCACCAGGGACTCGGCGGGGTGGGCGTGGGGGATGGCAGTCATGGTGGTCGTCCTTCCGGCAGGAGCCCGGATCGAGGCTCACTTCCATTGACTCGCATCCAGTCGCGAAAGTAATGCCCGCTCTTTGCCCGACAAACGGGCGGGTGGGCCGCTTCCGAGGGGCCTGCCGAGCCGAGTCCTGCACTTCGGAGCTACCGTCCGGTCCACCGCTCAGTAGTGCCGAACCGTGACCGTAACGCGTCCGTAACGTCACCGTTTGCTATTGAGCGCCTTGTCAGAAGCGAATTACGCTGACCTCACCTTTCACACCTAGGGGGAACACAGTGAAATCTCTGGAAAAGATGGTAGCGAGTGTCGCGGTCGCAGGACTGCTGCTCGGGGGAGCATCACCGGCACTGGCGGACGGCGGCAAGGACGACAAGGGCAAGGGCGACGACAAGAAGCACAGCTGGCACAAGGAGAAGAACAACGGCGAAGTGGACGTCGTCGTCAAGTACCGGCACAAGGGCCACTGGAAGACGAAGGAATACGAGGACAAGGACCTCAAGAAGGCGGCGTCCATCGCGAAGGAGAAGTGCCACGGCGGCGACTGGTGGGACTACTACAAGGACGCCCGCAAGGTGGACAAGACCGGCAAGTCGGACAAGGTCTGCGACAAGCGGTACGTGAAGGTCTCCTTCGAGCAGGACGAGGACCGGCGCTGGGACAAGGACAAGGACCACGACAAGGACCACGGCAAGGACCACGACAAGGACCACGACAAGGACCACGACAAGGACCACGACAAGGGCAAGGGCAGCGGCAAGAAGGATAAGTAGCGCTGAGCCCCATCCTGACGCACTGACGGGAGGGCCCGTCCGGGGAACCGGGCGGGCCCCCCCGCACGTCCGGGCAGGCCACGTCGCGGCCCCGTGCTCGCCCGCCCCCGGCGTCCCCGATGGTAGCTTGGTGCTCAGTCCACGTACTTTTTCTCATCATCAACGGAGGCGGGCATGAGTCATTCGGTAGGCCCCAGCACGGGCGGGACGTCTGGAACGAGGTCGGAGCACTCCGATCCCGGAACGGCGTCGATCCTCGACGTCGTCAAGGTCTTCGCTCGGCTGCTGCCCAAGCAGCTGAAGGACGAGGCGCAGCTCGCCAAGCTCGAGCTCACGGAGAAGGCGAAGACGCTGGGCAAGGGGGCGGCCTTCGTCGTCGTCGGCCTGGTCTTCCTGCTGCTGGCCACGATCGCCCTGGTCGGCGCGGCGATCGCCGGGCTGTCGCAGATCATGCCGGCCTGGCTCGCGGCGCTGCTGCTCGCCGTGCTGTTCCTGATCATCCTCGCCGTCGCGGCGCTCATCGGAGTGTCCACCATCAAGAAGGCACTTCCGCTCGTGCCGCGCAAGGCCGTCTTCGGGACGAAGTACGACCTCGGCGTGGTCAAGGAGGGCTCCGCCTACACCGAGGGCCGCGTCCAGCGCGAGGAGCAGCTGGCCCGCGAGCGCAAGGAGCAGGAGAAGCGCGAGGCCGCGCAGGACCCCGCCCGGCAGAAGCCTCCGGCGCCCACCGAGGAGCAGCTCCGGCACCGGCTCAAGCTGCGCCGAGAGCACCTCAAGACGCTGCGCGACGACGTCCAGGGCCGCGCGGAGGCCATCCAGTCCACCACCAAGGGCTTCGTGGACCGCACGAGCCGCACGGTGAAGACCACCCCGAAGGACGTGAAGGGCCTGCTCGCCAAGAACGGCTCGAAGTCCGGCTCGAAGAGCGGTGCGACGTTCGGGTCCAGGTTCGGTGCGACGGCCGGATCGACGTCCGCCACGGCTCAGTCCGGGCTGGGCGAGCGGTGGCAGCCCCTCACGGTGCTGGCCGTGGCGGGGAGCGCGTTCGTCGTCTTCCTCCGCAAGCTGTTCCGGTGACGTCCTCGTCCACGGGCCGCCCGTGGACGAGCGCACCGGTCGAAGGCCCGGAAGCCACAGGCTTCCGGGCCTTCCCCGTGCGTTCACCGGGTGTCCACGCGACCCGGGGCGGCCGTGTCGGCCGGCTCGATAGACTCCCGGGCGTGACGACAGATCGGTGGAAGCCATGAGCCAGTGGTTGGCCGTGGCCCTGGCACTGCTCTCGGCCGTGTGCCTGGCCGTCGGGACGCAGCAGCAGGGCAGCGCCGTGGCAGACGTCGCGCACGGACGGCTCGGTCTGCGCAACATCCCGGCACTGCTGCGCCGTCCCCGCTGGCTGCTCGGGCTGACGCTGCTGGGCACCGGTACCGGCCTCAACGTCACCGCGCTCGGACTGGCCACCGTGACGGTGGTCCAGCCGATCGGCGTCGTGGCCCTGGTCATCACCACGCTGCTGCACGCCCGGCACCGACGGCTGCGGATCAACCGGCGCACGTGGACGGCGATCGGGCTGTGCACCGCGGGCGGCGCGGTCTTCGTGACGTGCGCCGTGGCGGCGACCGACCCCGCCCAGGGCATCTCGCAGTGGGCCGAGCACACCGTGGTGGTCATGCTCGTGGTGCTGACCTGCGTCCTGGGGGTCTCCGCCGCGATGTTCGGCCGCAGCCTGGGGGGGACGTTCTACGTGGTGGGGGCGGGCATCCTCTACGGCTTCGTGGCGGTGCTCGTGCGGCTGACGCTCATCCGCATCCAGGGCAGCACCGGTACGCCCCTGGACGACGTCAACTGGCTGGCGGTGGGCGCGGCCGTCGTCGCGGCCGTGCTCGGCGGGTGGTTCGTCCAGACGGCCTTCGCGGCGGGTCCGCCGGACCTCGTGATCGCCGGTCTGACCGTGATCGACCCCATGGTGGGCGTCCTCCTGGGACTGCTGGTCCTGGGCGAGGCGGCGCCGGGCTTCTCCGTTCCGCTCGGGGTGCTCATGGCCGCGGCGGGCGGCCTTGCTATAGTCGGGGTCGCCGTGCTCTCGCAGCACCACCCGGAGGTGCTCGAACGCCGCGCCGAACTCGCACGGCAGGACCGGGCGCAGTCTGCCCCGGGATTCCCGGCACAGCACCCCGCGCCGCGCCGCACAGCGCACGACCGTCCAGTGCACGACCGCCCAGCACACGACCGACCGGGAAGAGACGCTTGAGCGCCCACACCGTGACCGCCGACCGCCCCCTGACCGTCCTCCTGGGTGCCGAGACCTATCCGCCGGACGTCAACGGAGCCGCGCAGTTCGGGCACCGTCTTGCCCGGGGCCTGCACGAGCAGGGTCACCGGGTGCACGTCCTGTGCGCCCGCCCCGGCTCCGGCCCGTCGTACCGCGCCGATGACGACGGCGTGGTCGAGCACCGCCTCCGGTCCCACCGGGCGTTCACGCACCCGTACTTCCGCCTGTGCTTCCCGTGGCAGGTCGCCGAGGAGATCCGCCGCGTGCTGGACGAGGTGCGCCCCGACGTCGTCCACGTCCAGAACCACTACATCCTCGGCCGGATGCTGGTGCGGGAGGCCCGGCGGCGGGGCATCCGCACGGTGGCCACCAACCACTTCGTCCCCGAGAACCTGGAGCCGTTCCTGCCGTTCCCGGCGTGGGTGCTGGAGCGGTACCGCGCCGTGTCGTGGCGGGACATGGTCCGGGTGTTCGGCGCCTGCGACGTGGTGACCGCGCCCACCCCGCTCGCGGTGGAGGCCATGTGCCGCAACGGCTTCCCCGACACCGTGCTCGCCGTGTCCAACGGCATCCGGATCGCCGACTACGAGGCCCACGACGGCGAGCGGCGGCAGCCGGCCGAGCACCCGACCGTGCTGTTCACCGGCCGGCTGGCGGTCGAGAAGAACGTGGACGTGCTCATCGAGGCCCTCTCCATGCTGCCCGCCGAGCTCGACGCCCACCTGGAGCTCGTGGGCGACGGCGAGCAGCGCCCCGCGCTCGAGAAGCTGGCGAGGGCCCTCGGGGTGGCCCAGCGGGTCCGCTTCCTGGGCTACGTCCCGGACGACGACCTGCGCGCGGCCTACCTCCGGGCCGACGTGTTCTGCCAGCCGGGCACGGCCGAGCTGCAGTCGCTGGTCACCCTCGAGGCGATGGCGGCGTCCCGGCCCGTGGTCCTGGCCGACGCGCGGGCCCTGCCCCACCTGGCCGAGGACGGGGTCAACGGCTGGCTCTTCGTCCCGGGCGACGTACAGGACCTCGCGCGCAAGCTCGCCCTCGTCCTGGGCGCCCCGCCCGAGGAGCGAGAACGGATGGGCCGCGAGAGCCGCCGGAAGGTCGCGCAGCACAGCTTCCCACGGACCCTGGAGACGTTCCTGCGGCTCTACCGCGGCGAGCACCCGGAGCCCGTGCCCACCCGGGCCGCGGGACCGCGACGGATGCGGATCAGGCTGGCCTCGCTCGTGCGGTAACGTGGTGCTGCGCCGCCGGGCCCGTCCCGGCGCGGGGCCGTAGCTCAGCTGGTCAGAGCAGAGGACTCATAATCCTTCGGTCGTGGGTTCAAGCCCCACCGGCCCTACTCGTCACCCCTCTCACCGTGGATCTCCCGGTGGGAGGGGTGCTCTGTCGGCCCGGACCGGCCACCGGGTGCGCGTCCCCCGTGGATGTGGTGCACTGGGAGTCCGATCCGCGCACCACCCACCGAGAGGACGCCGAGATGAGCCGCCGCACGCCGTGGAGCCTCCTGTCCGTCGCTGCCCTGGCGCTCGCCGCACTGACCGGCTGCGACACCACCGCCGAGGACGTCGAGCAGGGCGCCGACCAGGTCCAGCAGGAGGTCGAGGAGGGCGCCGAGCAGGTCCAGGAGGGCGCCGAGGATGTCGTCGACGAGGTCGAGCAGGGCGTGGACGACGCTCAGGACGGCGAGGGCTGAGCGGCCGCGCGCAGCCGCTCGGGCACCGGCAGCAGCACCGACGGCTCGAGCTCGCCGACGAACTGCAGCGGATTGACGTAGTCGCCGTCCCGGCGCACGCCCCAGTGCAGACAGGTCCGCGGACCGCAGTGGTCGCGGCCGCGCAGCACGCCCACGACCTGACCGCGGCTCACCCGGTCCCCGGCGACCAGGGCCGACTCGACGGGCTCGAAGCTCGAGCGCAGACCCCCGCCGTGGTCGAGCGTGAGCACCGGGCGGTCCACCACGAACCCCGCGAAGCTCACCGTTCCCGCCGCCGGGGCGCGCACGCTCGCCCCCGGGGCCGCACCCAGGTCCACGCCCCGGTGGCCCCGCGCCCACGGCTGGGCGGGCGGGGCCCACTCGCCCACCACGGCCGGCCGCGGCGACAGGGGCCACGCCCATCCCTGCGCCGCCGAGCCGGGGGAGGGGAGCGCGGCCCCGAGCACGAGCACCAGCACCAGCATCCCGGCCGGCACCGTGCCGGAGCGCTTCCTCCCGGGCCGCGCCGTCGGGGAGCGCGGCGGGCCCAGGACCCGGAGGAGTCGGGAGTGCAGGAAGGACCGGAAGGGCATGCACCCACTGTCGGTCGCCGGTGCCGGGCGGAGGGCTGCCACCCACCGTGCTGTGGACGCACCCGGAGCCCGTCCGGCAGCCGCCGGCCGTGTGCAGGGTGGACGAGGCCCTGTAGTACACTCGATCCCGCAGTGTGCTCTGACGCGCCCTTCGTGGTGTGCCCTCGCGACCATCCCGGACCCGGCCCCGACGCCGGAGCCGACGGCGCGTCGGCGAGCAGCTGACTTCGCGCGCAGCGCCACCGGGGCCTCCTGTCCCGGTCCGGCCGCCCCGGTCCGCGTTCCCCGTCCCGGCGGGGTGCGGCACGGCGGCCGGGAGACGGACCCGCAGGGTCCGCCCACCGCTGCGCCAGGGGCTCGTCCGCCGGACGCAGCCGAGAACCGAACCCGCGGGCCGGGCGTCGTCGCACGCCCTCCCGCACGAGAGACCAGGAGACGACATGTCCGTCGTTACCATGCGCCAGCTCCTCGACAGCGGCGTGCACTTCGGCCACCAGACCCGCCGCTGGAACCCGAAGATGAAGCGCTTCATCTTCACCGAGCGCAACGGCATCTACATCATCGACCTCCAGCAGTCGCTGTCCTTCATCGACCGCGCCTACGAGGCCGTCAAGACCACCGTGGCCCACGGCGGCACCATCCTCTTCGTCGGCACCAAGAAGCAGGCCCAGGAGGCCATTGCCGAGCAGGCCACCCGCGTGGGCATGCCCTACGTGAACCACCGCTGGCTCGGCGGCATGCTCACCAACTTCGCCACGGTCTCCAAGCGCATCGAGCGCATGAAGGAGCTCGAGGAGATCGACTTCGACGACGTCGCCGGCTCGCAGTACACCAAGAAGGAGCTCCTGCTCCTGCGCCGCGAGAAGGAGAAGCTGGAGCGCACACTCGGCGGCATCCGCAACCTCACCAAGGCCCCGTCCCTGATCTGGATCGTGGACACCAAGAAGGAGCACCTCGCGGTGGACGAGGCCCAGAAGCTGGGCATCCCCGTCGTCGCGATCCTCGACACCAACTGCGACCCCGACGAGGTCGCCTTCCCGATCCCCGGCAACGACGACGCGATCCGCTCCGTCAACCTGCTGACCCGCGTGATCGCCGACGCCGTGGCCGAGGGCCTCATGGAGCGCCACAACAAGAAGTCCGGCGGCGCCGACCAGGCCGCCGAGCCGATGGCCGAGTGGGAGCGCGAGCTGCTCGAGCAGCACGCCGCCGAGCAGACCGCCGCCACGGAGGCTCCGGCCGAGACCGCTGCCCCGGCCGAGACCGAGACCGCGGCTGCGACCGAGGCTCCGGCCGAGACCGCTGTCGCGACCGAGGCTCCGGCCGAGACCGAGACCGCGGCTGCGACCGAGGCTCCGGCCGAGACCGAGACCGCCGCCGAGTAGTCTCCGTCCACCGTCCGATTCCCCCGGCGGGGCACCGTCCCCGCCCGGTGCCGGCCGGGGCGGGCCCACGCCCGCCCCGGCCGGCACCACCGACCGAGTGAGGAGTTTCCATGGCGAACTACACCGCCACCGAGATCAAGGCCCTGCGCGAGCGCACCGGCGCCGGCATGCTCGACGTCAAGAAGGCGCTCGACGAGGCCGACGGCGACCTCCAGAAGGCCCAGGAGATCATCCGCGTCAAGGGCCTCAAGGGCGTCACCAAGCGCGAGGGCCGGGCCACGGCCGAGGGCCTCGTCGCCGCGCGCGTCGAGGGCACCGTCGGGTACATGGTCGAGGTCAACTCCGAGACCGACTTCGTGGCGAAGTCCGCCCCGTTCGTCGAGTTCGGCAACAAGGTGCTCGACGCCGCCGTGGCCGCCGATGCCACCACGCTCGAGTCCCTCATGGACGCCCAAGCCGACGGCAAGGCCGTCTCCGAGCTCGTCACCGAGACCGGTGCCCTGCTCGGGGAGAAGGTCGTCGTCCGCCGCATCGCCCGCGTCGAGGGCGACAACGTGGCCGTCTACCTGCACAAGACCTCCAAGGACCTGCCGGCGCAGGTCGGCGTGCTGCTGGCCGTCGCCGGTGCCGACGCAGGACAGGTCGCCCACGACGTCGCCGTGCACATCGCCGCGATGTCCCCGACCTTCCTCTCCCAGGAGGACGTGCCCGCCGAGACCGTCGAGTCGGAGAAGCGCGTCGCCGAGGAGACCGCCCGCGCCGAGGGCAAGCCGGAGAAGATCCTCCCGAACATCATCAACGGCCGGCTCAAGGGCTACTTCAAGGACGTCGTCCTGCTCGACCAGGACTTCGCCAAGGACTCCAAGAAGACCGTCGGCAAGGTGCTCGAGGAGGCCGGCGCGACCGCCACGGCCTTCGCCCGCTTCCGCGTCGGCGCCTGACCGGGTCCCGCCCCGGGCGCCGCGCCCGCTCCGCGGAGGGGGCGTTCCTGCACCGCAGGAACGCCTCCTCCGTCGTTCCTGGCCCCACCTGCGACGACGTCCGCGAGGCCCCGGGCGCGGGCGTCGGGGGGCAGGCGTGTTCTGTATGCTGAGGGAGGCCCGCCCCCGAGCCAGCTGCACCCTCGCGGGGCCGAGCCGGTCCACGCAGCTCCGTCGTCGCCGGGAGGAACCATGCCCACCACTTCTGCCTCCGAGATCAAGGACGAGGCCCTGCGCCTGAGCAGGGACCCCCGGGTGGCCCCCGTCCGCCGCCGGGTCCTGCTCAAGCTCTCGGGAGAGGTCTTCGGCGGCGGCTCCATCGGGGTGGACACGCGCGTGGTCCGTGACATCGCCGAGCAGATCGCGGCCACCGTGGGCCAGGTCGAGACCGCCATCGTGGTGGGCGGCGGCAACTTCTTCCGCGGCGCGGAGCTCTCCCAGGCCGGCATGGACCGCTCCCGGGCGGACTACATGGGAATGCTGGGCACCGTCATGAACTGCCTGGCCCTGCAGGACTTCCTCGAGCAGTGCGGGGTCGACACCCGGGTGCAGTCCGCGATCAAGATGGAGCAGGTGGCCGAGGTCTACATCCCGCGCCGGGCCATCCGCCACATGGAGAAGGACCGCGTCGTGATCTTCGGCGCCGGCGCCGGGCTGCCCTACTTCTCCACCGACACCGTCGCGGCCCAGCGGGCCCTGGAGGTCCACGCGGACGAGGTGCTCATGGCGAAGAACGGAGTGGACGGCGTCTACACCGCCGACCCCCGCACCAACCCGGACGCCCAGCGGCTGTCCGCCCTCACCTACGGCGAGGCCCTCGCCCGCGACATCCGGGTCATGGACCAGACGGCTTTCAGCCTGTGCCGCGACAACGACGTGACCATGCGCGTCTTCGGTATGGAGGGTGAGGGCAACGTCACCCGCGCCATCCTCGGGGAGCAGATCGGCACCCTCGTCACCGCGTGAGCCGGCGCGGGACGGCCCCCGGCTAGACTGGGGCCAGCACGGCCGGGCGGCGCGGTTCCCGCGCGGCGACCGGCCGAACCGACCCAGCGCGGAGGACTCCGTGCGACCCGACGAAGGAGCCCCTACGTGATCTCAGAGACCATGTCCGAAGCGAAGACCAAGATGGGCAAGGCCGTCGACGGCGCCAAGGAGGACTTCGCCGCGGTCCGCACGGGCCGGGCCAACCCCTCCCTCTTCTCGAGCGTGCTGGTCGAGTACTACGGCACTCCCACCCCGCTCCAGCAGCTCGCCTCCTTCCAGAACCCCGAGGCGCGCACGCTGCTCATCACGCCGTACGACCGCTCGGCCCTCAACGACATCGAAAAGGCGCTGCGCAACTCGGACATCGGGGCGAACCCGGCCAACGACGGCAACGTCATCCGTGTGGTCATGCCGGAGCTGACCCAGGAGCGGCGCAAGGAGTACGTCAAGGTCGTCGGCCACAAGGCGGAGGAGGCCCGCGTCTCGGTGCGCAACATCCGCCGGCACGCCAAGGACCAGATCGAGAGGGCCGTCAAGGACGGCGACATCGGCGAGGACGAGGGCAAGCGCGCGGAGAAGGACCTCGACGCCGCGACCAAGAAGCACATCGACCAGATCGACGAGATGCTCAAGAACAAGGAAGCGGAGCTGCTGCAGGTCTGATGCCGGACCAGCCGCGACCGCACCAGGAGACGAAGGCTTCCCCGGGAACCGCTGGGGGGGCCTTCTCCCCACGTGCCCGTCCGGCGCCCGCCCCGGCCGCCGCCGCCCCGACCCCGGGACCGCCGGGGCGCCGGCACACCGCGCCCTCGCGCGCCGGCCGGAACCTGCCGGCCGCCGTGGGCGTCGCCGTGGTGCTCATCGGGACCCTGCTCGTCGGGCTGTTCGTCCAGCCCCTCGTCCTGGCCCTGTTCGCCGGGACGGCCGCCGGGATCGGAGTCTGGGAGGTCGGCCGGTCGCTGCGCTACCGCGGCATCGTCATTCCGCGGGTCCCGGCGGTGGCCGCCGGCGTGCTGATGCCTCTCGCCGCGTTCGCCGGAGGCGGCGAGACGCTCATGATGGCCGTCATCGTGGGGCTGACGCTCGTGATCGGCTGGCGGGCGCTGGGGGACCGGGACGGCATGATCCTGTCGATCATGGGCTCCGTCTTCGCCCTGGTGTGGGTGGGCTTCCTGCTCAGCATCGCCCTGCTGCTCTACCACACCGAGGCGGGCGCCTTGAAGGTGCTCACCGTCATGCTGCTGGCCGTCGGCTCGGACACGTGCGGCTACGCCGTGGGAGTGGTCTGGGGCCGCCATCCCATGGCACCGCGGATCAGCCCCAAGAAGTCCTGGGAGGGCTTCGCCGGCTCGCTGGGCGGTTCGGTGGTGGTCGGCGTCCTGTGCGCCGTCCTGCTGCTCGACCACTCCTGGTGGGAGGGCGCCGTGCTCGCCGCGGTCCTCGTGCTCGCCGCCACCGTCGGCGACTTCTCCGAGTCCATGGTCAAGCGCGAGCTGGGGATCAAGGACATGGGCACCCTCCTGCCCGGGCACGGGGGAGTGATGGACCGGATCGACTCCATCCTCTTCGCCGTCCCCGCCGGGTACCTGCTCTTCGAGCTGTTCGCCGCGAGCGCCTGAGCCGGGCGTCCAGGACCCGCAGCCCATGCCCCCCGAACGCCCCTGGATTCCGACGGCCCCCACCCGCATCCCCCGGTGCCCCGGGTCCGAGCGCGGCTACGACGTCGCCCAGGTGGACGACTTCCTGGCCGCCGTGCACTCGGCCCTGCGGGAGCCGCCGCCCGTCACCGGGCCGGAGCGCCGGCCCGGGGTCCTGCTCAGCACGCAGGTGCGCGCGGCCGTCTTCGCCGGCGCGCGGGGCGGCTACCGGCCGGCGGCCGTCGACGAGCTGCTCGACGCCGCCGAGGACGCACTCGCCGCGGCCGAGCGCGAGCGCTGCCTGCGCGCCCGGGGCCCGGAGGCCTGGCAGGAGCACCTCGACGCCCTGACCCGGCTGCTCCGGAACCGTCTCGACCGGCCGCGCACCCAACGGTTCCGGCGTCCTTCCCGGCCACGGGCCCACGGCTACTCCGCGGCGCACGTGGACGTCCTGTGCGAGCGCCTCGGCGCCCGGCTGGAGGGCACCGCAACCCTCGAGCCGGGCGAGCTGCGCCGGGCCGTCTTCCCGCCCGCGCAGGGCGAGCGCAGCTACGAGGAGCAGCAGGTGGACGCCTTCCTGGACCGCGCCGTCCAGCTGCTCCTGGCCTCGCGCTGAACCGGACCGCCGCAAGCGTCTGTGTATACATGCTGAACCGGATGTCGTCCGGAAACACCGTTCCATGTTCGTCCTGCCCCTCGAGAAGCAACTTTTGGATGTTTCACCTTGCCCCTGTGCATACAACGGCCTAGTGTGGGCCACATCACATGAGGAGGTAGCCCATGTCCAACCAGCCACCCATCGACGCCGACGACCTCGTCGCCGACGTCGACTTCCCCGCCGCCCAGCGGTCGCCCGAGTTCCAGGAGCTGCGCAAGACCCACCGCGGCTTCGTCTTCCCGCTCGCCGTCGCCTTCCTGGTCTGGTACCTGCTGTACGTGGTGCTCGCCATGTACGTCCCGCAGCTCTTCGCGATCCAGGTGATCGGCAACGTCAATCTGGGAGTGATCCTGGGTCTGCTCCAGTTCGTCACGACCTTCGCGATCACGGGCGCCTACGTGACCTTCGCCAACCGCAAGCTCGACCCGAAGGCCACGGCCATCCGGGAGCGCCTGGAGCCCAGCCTCGGCGCCCCCGGCGGCGTCCACGGACAGGAGAACTGATCGATGAATCCTCTGCACTCCGCGCTCGCGCCCATGGCGACCACCACCACGGAGACGGTCGGCACGCCCTGGATCAACATCTCCATCTTCGGCGCGTTCGTCGTCGTCACGATGGTCATCGTCCTCCGGGCCTCGAAGTCCACGGCCACCGCCGCCGACTACTACGCCGGCGGCCGCGGCTTCAGCGGCACCCAGAACGGCTTGGCCATCGCGGGCGACTACCTCTCGGCGGCGTCCTTCCTCGGCATCGTCGGCGCCATCGCCATCCAGGGCTACGACGGGTTCCTCTACTCCATCGGCTTCCTCGTGGCCTGGCTCGTGGCGCTGCTGCTGATCGCCGAGCTCCTGCGCAACACCGGCAAGTTCACGATGGCGGACGTGCTGTCCTTCCGGCTGCGCCAGCGCCCCGTGCGCGTCGCGGCCTCCATCTCCACCCTCTCCGTCTCCGCGTTCTACCTTCTGGCCCAGATGGCCGGCGCCGGTGCGCTGGTGTCCCTGCTGCTGGGCATCGGCTCGCGCGCCGGTCAGTCGCTCGTCATCGTGGTGGTGGGCGTGCTCATGATCGTCTACGTCCTCGTGGGCGGGATGAAGGGCACCACCTACGTGCAGATCATCAAGGCGGTGCTCCTGGTCTCCGGCGTGGCGGTCATGACCGTCTGGATCCTGGCGCTCTACGGCTTCAACTTCTCCTCGCTGCTCGGCGACGCGGTCGCCGTCTCCGGCAACCCGGCCATCCTCGAGCCGGGCCTGCGCTACGGGGCCACGGAGACCAGCAAGCTGGACTTCATCTCCCTGGGCCTGGCTCTCGTCTTCGGCGCCGCGGGCCTGCCCCACGTGCTGATGCGCTTCTACACGGTGCCCACGGCCAAGGAGGCCCGCACGTCCGTGGTCTGGGCGATCGGCCTGATCGGCCTGTTCTACCTCTTCACCCTCATCCTGGGCTTCGGCGCGGCGGCCCTCATCGGCGCCGAGCGGATCCAGGCGGCGCCGGGCGGCGTGAACTCCGCGGCGCCGCTGCTGGCCTTCGAGCTGGGCGGATCGCTGCTGATGGGCATCATCGCCGCGGTGGCGTTCGCCACGATCCTCGCGGTCGTGGCCGGCCTGGCCATCACGGCCTCGGCCTCCTTCGCCCACGACATCTACACCAGCGTCATCAAGAAGGGCGACTCCGATCCCCGCAAGGAGCTGCGGGTCGCGAAGACCACGGTGGTGGTCATCGGCCTCGTGTCGATCGCGGGCGGCATCGGCGCGCAGGGCCAGAACGTGGCGTTCCTCGTGGCGCTCGCCTTCGCGGTCGCGGCCTCGGCGAACCTGCCGACCATCCTGTACTCCCTGTACTGGCGGCGCTTCACCACCCGGGGCGCCGTGTGGTCGATGTACGGCGGCCTGTTCCTCTCGGTGGGCCTGATCATCTTCTCCCCGGTGATGTCCGGTACCGAGACCTCGATGATCCCCACGGCGGACTTCGCGTGGTTCCCGCTGCAGAACCCGGGCATCGTCTCGATCCCGGCCTCCTTCCTCCTCGGCTTCATCGGCTCCATGACCGAGCGCCGTCTCGAGGACCCGGTCAAGCAGTCCGAGATGGAGGTGCGCTCCCTCACAGGCATCGGTGCGGAGAAGCCCGTCGCCCACTGACGGATTCCCGCTCCCACCTGGGAGGATCCCCGGCCCGCCCGAAGCCCCGGCTTCCGGCGGGCCGGTCCGTGGCCGGAGACACGCGCGTATTCACGACAGTAAACAGACAGGTGGCTGACCGTCGACTAGTGTGGTGCGCAGAAGCAACCTCAGGGTATTCCAGGGATACTGGCCGGTTGCGTACAATGAAAGTCCCTCCCGGGACGGATAAGGAGCCATCATGGGAATCATCAGCTGGATCATCCTCGGCCTCATCGCGGGTGCCCTCGCCAAGCTCATCATGCCGGGCAGCCAGGGCGGCGGCATTATCGTCACCATCGTCCTCGGCATCGTCGGGGCCCTCCTCGGGGGCTTCCTGGGCTCGCTGATCGGCATCGGCAGCCTGGAGTCCGCGTTCGACATCGGCACCATCATCACCGCCGTCGTAGGAGCCCTCATCGTGCTCTTCATCTACGGAGCGGTCACCGGACGCAAGGGTCGCGCCACGCGCTGATCCGATCCCTTCCGTCGCCGAGGCCCCGTCCGCCCTTCCCGGGGGACGGGGCCTCGGTCCGTCCACCGGCCCGGTGCGCCGCGGGCGCCCGCAGGTCCGCCGGGGGCTCGGCGCCGGAGAGGTCCGCTGGGGGATACTGGGGGCATGACGCTCCCCGCCTCCTCGCCCCGCCCCCGCCGGACGCCCGAGCTGGCCGCCGCCGGTCCCCGCCGGATCTGCGTCCTCGGCTCGACGGGATCGATCGGCACCCAGGCCCTCGACGTCGTGCGGACCGCCCGCGAGAGCGAGGGCGCGGACCCGTTCACCGTGGTCGCCCTCGCCGCCGGAGCGCGCCACCTCGAGCTGCTCGCCGAGCAGGCCGTCGAGACCCGCGCCGCGGTCGTGGCCACGAGCGGCACCGGCCAGGACGCCACCCGCCTGGCCCGCCTGATCGCGGAACGGGCCGCGGTCGCCGGGGCGGGGCACTACCGGCCCGAGATCGTGCACGGGCCCGACGCGGCGTCCGCGGCCGCCGCCCTCCCCGACGCGGACCTCGTGCTCAACGGCATCACCGGCTCCATCGGGCTGGCCCCCACCCTGGCGGCGCTGCGGGCCGGGCACAAGCTCGCACTGGCGAACAAGGAGTCGCTGATCGCCGGCGGCGCCCTCGTCAAGGCCGCCGCCGCCGGCACCGGGGACCCCGATGCCCTGATCCCCGTGGACTCCGAGCACTCGGCGCTGGCGCAGGCCCTGCGCGGCGGCACCGCCGAGGAGGTCGACCGGCTCGTGCTGACGGCCTCGGGCGGCCCGTTCCGCGGCCGGACCCGGGCGGAGCTGGAGACGGTCACGCCGCAGGACGCGCTGCGCCACCCCACGTGGGACATGGGTCTGATGGTGACGACCAACTCGGCGTCCATGGTGAACAAGGCGCTCGAGGTGCTCGAGGCGCACCTGCTCTTCGACGTCCCCCTCGAGCGCATCGACGTGGTGGTCCACCCCCAGTCGGTCGTGCACTCCATGGTCCAGTTCGTGGACGGCTCCACCCTCGCCCAGGCCTCACCCCCGGACATGCGCCTGCCCATCGCCCTGGGTCTGGCCTGGCCCCACCGGCTGCCCGGGGCCGCGCAGCCGTGCGACTGGACGCGCGCCACCGAGTGGACCTTCGAGCCCCTCGACCCGGTGGCGTTCCCGGCCGTCGAACTCATCAAGGCCGCGGGGGAGCGGGGCGGGACCTTCCCCGCCGTGTTCAACGCGGCCAACGAGGAGGCGGTGCACGCCTTCCACGACGGCCGGATCCGGTTCCCGGCCATCGTGGACACGGTCGACGCGGTGCTGGGCGAGCACGAGGACGACGGCCCGCTGGAGCTCCAGGCCGTGCTGGCGGCCGAGCGCTGGGCCCGCCGCCGGGCCCGCGAGGTCCTCGTCCGCTGACCGGACCGGATCCGCCCCCCCGCGGCCCGTGCTAGTCTGTCGGGCGGATGACGAGTCCCAGCACGAAGCCCTGGCTTGCTGGGCGGCAACCCTCTCCCGTAGTGGGGTGCCCCAGGTGAACCATCCGGCACCGGCCATCGACGGCCGGCGGCAAGTACGGTCCGACCGCGCACGCGCCCTCCGGCGCGCCCCCGACCGTGGCCGCCGGACCCGGTGGAGCTGGTGGAGACCTCGGACACCCCGGACCCACGGAAAGGCACCACATGCGATCGCAGCGCCTCCCCTCCCTCGCCCTGGCCACGGCCCTCGGCCTCACCCTCACCGCCTGCGGCGGCTCCGCCGGGGAGTCCTCCGGTGAGGGCGTGCTCGCCGACGACAAGGTCACCATCGGCGTCGTGGGCACCGACCCGACGCACGACGCCCTCCAGCGGGTGGCCGAGGAGCAGGGCATCACCGTCGAGTACGTCGACTTCTCCGACTACAACCAGCCGAACCCCGCCACCGAGTCCGGCGACGTAGAGATGACCTGGTTCCAGCACATCCCGTTCCTCGCCGACTACAACAACGCGGCCGGGGGCTCCATCACCCCGATCGGCTCGACCTCGATCTACCCGCTGGGCCTGTACTCCAACCAGTACGACTCCGTGGAGCAGTTCCAGGAGGGCGACGAGATCGCGGTGCCCAACGACGCCGTGAACCTGTCCCGGGCCCTGCTCGTGCTCGAGGCCGCCGGCCTTGTCGAGCTGACCGGCGACACCCTCATCCCCACCGAGCTCGACGTCGACACCGAGGCCTCGACGGTGCGGGTCACCCCGGTCTCCGCGGAGCAGACGGTGCTCTCGCTCGACTCGGTGGCCGGCTCGGTCATCAACAACGACTTCCTCTCGCGGGCGGACATCGACCCGCAGTCCGCGCTCGCCCAGGACGACCCCGAGTCCGAGGGCTCCCGCGTCTACGTCAACCTCTTCACCACGACCGAGGAGCTCGCCGACGACGAGACCCTCCAGCAGGTCGCCGACCTCTACCACGAGCAGGCCGTGCTCGACGCGGAGATGACGGAGACCAAGGACACGGCCGTGCCGCTGCAGCTGGAGCAGGCGGAGCTCGAGGAGCTGACCGAGCGCTACCAGCAGGAGCTGAAGGACCAGGAGCAGTGAGCGCGGCGGTCCCCGCCGGGCCGTCCGCACCCGGGCGCCCGGACGAGGTGCTCGTCTCCTTCCGCAACGTCTCCAAGACCTTCCGCACCGGCGCGGGGCGCGCGGCGCGCGAGGTGGTGGCGGTCGACGACGTCAGCCTCGACGTCCGCCGCGGCGAGATCTTCGGGGTGATCGGCTACTCCGGAGCGGGCAAGTCCACCCTCGTGCGTCTGATCAACGGGCTCGAGCCCGTGTCCTCCGGCTCCCTGACCGTGGAGGGCTTCGAGGTGGCGGGCCGGCGCGAGACCGAGCTGGCGCCCGTCCGGCAGGAGATCGGCATGATCTTCCAGCAGTTCAACCTCTTCACCTCCCGCACCGTCGCGGGCAACGTCGAGTACCCCCTCAAGCGGGCCGGCTGGCCGAAGGAGAAGCGCCGGGCCCGGGTGGCCGAGCTGCTCGAGTTCGTGGGCCTGTCCGCGCGCGCCGGCAACTACCCGGAGCAGCTCTCCGGGGGGCAGAAGCAGCGCGTGGGCATCGCCCGCGCCCTGGCGACCAGCCCGAAGCTGCTCCTGGCCGACGAGTCGACGAGCGCCCTCGACCCGGAGACCACGCAGGAGGTCCTGCAGGTGCTGCAGCGGGTCAACCGGGAGCTGGGGATCACGATCGTGATCATCACCCACGAGATGGACGTGGTCCGGGCCATCGCCGACCGCGTGGCCGTGATGCAGGACGGGATGGTCGTGGAGCACGGCTCCACCGTGGACATCTTCGCCCGGCCCAGCACCGAGACGGCGCGCCGCTTCGTCTCCTCCGTCCTGCACTCGGTGCCCGACGCCCGCGAGGTGGAACGGCTGCGCCGCGCCCACCGCGGGCGCCTGGTGATCGTGGACGTCGGCGACGGCGTGGACATCGGCGGCGTGCTCTCCGACGGCGCCGCCCGCGGGGTCCGCTTCACCATCGCCTACGGCGGGATCAGCGTGCTCCAAGAGCAGTCGTTCGGGTCCCTGACCTTCGAGCTGACCGGCGAGGACACGGCCGTGCAGGCCGTGGTCGACGAGATGTCCCGCATCACGACCCTGCGAGAGGTGGCCGCGTGAACGACTGGTCCGTCCTGGGACCCGAGTTGCTGTCCGCGCTCGGGGAGACCCTCTACATGGTGGCCGTCACGCTGCTGCTCGCCGGTCTGCTCGGCCTGCTCGTGGGCGTGGGCCTGTACGTCACCCGCCGGGGCAACATCCTGGAGAACCGAGCAGTGCACGAGGGGCTCAACCTCGTGGTGAACTTCGTCCGGCCGATCCCGTTCATCATCCTGCTGGCCGCGCTGGGACCCGTCACCCAGGGGGTCGTGGGGTCCCGGCTGGGCCCCAACGCGGCGATCTTCGCGATGACCATCGGGGCGATGTTCGCGGTGGCGCGCATCGTCGAGCAGAACCTCATGAGCGTGGACCCTGGCGTCGTCGAGGCGGCCCGCTCGATGGGGGTCTCCCGCGCCAGGATCATCACCACGGTGATCCTCCCCGAGGCGCTGGGCCCCCTGGTGCTCGGCTACACCTTCCTGGTCATCGGCATCACGGACATGTCCGCGATGGCCGGGGCCATCGGCGCGGGCGGTCTGGGCGACTTCGCCCTGCGCCTGGGCTACCAGCGGTTCAACGACGAGGTCACGTGGGCGGCGGTCGCCGTCATCGTGGTCCTGGTCCAGCTGGTGCAGGTCGTGGGCAACCGGCTGGCCCGCCGGATCCTGCGCCGCTGAGACGTACCGCACCGGCGCCCACCGACGGCCGGTCGCCTCCTCCGGGAGGCGGCCGGCCGTCGTCGTGCCCCGGTGCGCCTGCCACCCTCCGTCCAGGATGGTGGTGCAGACTGGTCCTCGCCGTGCCGAGCGCACGGCCCTGCCGTCCCCGGCGCCCGCCGGGGGCCCTCGACGATCCCGGGAGGTCCGACGGATGGGCGTCGTGCTGTTCCTCGTGGGCGTGCTGCTGGCCGCTGTCGCCATCGCGGTCTCCATCGCCCTCCACGAGATCGGCCACCTGGTGCCGGCCAAGCTCTTCGGCGTGCGCGTCACGCAGTACATGGTCGGCTTCGGGCGCACCGTGTTCTCCCGCCGCCGGGGCGAGACGGAGTACGGGCTCAAGGCGGTCCCGCTGGGCGGCTACATCTCGATGGTGGGGATGTACCCGCCCGCGTCCGCGGGTTCGACGGCCCGCGCCTCGAGCACCGGTGTGTTCCAGCAGCTGGCGGCCGAGGCGCGCGGCGCGGCCACCGGCCGGCTCGCCCCCGGCGACGAGGACCGCGTGTTCTACCGCCTGCCCGTGTGGAAGCGGATCGTCATCATGCTCGGCGGCCCGGTGATGAACCTCCTGCTCGGGGCCCTGTGCCTCGCCGTCCTGCTCTCCGGCTTCGGGACGGCGACGCCCACCACGACGGTCGCGTGGGTCTCGGAGTGCGTGGTGGCCGCCGAGCGCCAGGCCGCCGGGCAGGCCGAGTGCCGGCCGGGGGACCCCCGGGCCCCCGCCAACGCCGCCGGGCTGCGCCCCGGGGACGTCGTCACGGCCGTCGACGGCGCCCCGGTCGCCTCCTGGGACGAGCTCACCGGGCGGATCCGCGACCGGGCCGGGGAGCGGATCGCGGTGGTGGTCGAGCGGGACGGGAGGACCGTGTCCACGGCGCTCACCCCCATCCTGTCGTCGCGCCCCGTGCTGGACGCCTCCGGCGCCGCCGTGACCGGGGAGGACGGCACCCCCCGCTACGAGGAGGTCGGGTTCATCGGCATCAGCCCCACGGCCGAGCCCGTCCGGCAGCCGCTGACGGCGGTGCCCGGGGCGGTGCTCGACGGGCTGCAGCAGATCGCCGGGGTGGTCCTGCACCTGCCGCAGCGGGTCTACGAGGTGGGGGAGGCGGCGTTCTCCGACGCGCCGCGGGATCCCGACGGGCCGATCTCCGTGGTGGGGGTCGGCCGGATCTCGGGGGAGATCGCCGCGCATGAGGAGATCGCGCTGCGGGACAAGGCCGCCTCCCTCGTGGGCCTCGTCGGCTCCGTCAACCTGGCCCTGTTCGTCTTCAACCTGCTCCCGCTCCTGCCGCTGGACGGCGGGCACGTCGCCGGGGCGCTGTGGGAGGCGCTGCGGCGGGGGACCGCCCGGCTGCTCGGCCACCGCGACCCCGGTCCCTTCGACCCCGCCCGGCTGCTGCCGGTGACCTACGCGGTGGCCGTGCTGATGATCGGGATGTCCGTGCTGCTGATCTACGCGGACATCGTCAAGCCGGTCCGGCTGTTCTGACTCCGGGCCGCCGGGCGTTCGGCGAGGGAGGAATCACGCCCGGCCGCCCGGGATCCGCCCCGGAGCATGGGGCACAATGGGAACCGGCGACGGGCCCGGCGAGCGGGTCCCGGTGCCACCGCTCCAGCTCCTGCCCTCGATTCCTCGGAGGAACTCCTTGACCCCGGTCAGCCTCGGCATGCCCGCCGCTCCCCAGCCCGTCCTCTCCCCGCGCCGGAAGACCCGGCAGATCCGGGTCGGGTCCGTGGGCGTCGGCTCCGACTCGCCGGTGAGCGTGCAGTCCATGACGACCACCCCCACCACGGACATCAACGCGACCCTGCAGCAGATCGCCGAGCTCAACGCCACCGGCTGCGACATCGTCCGGGTGGCGTGCCCGACCCAGGACGACGCCGACGCCCTGCCCATCATCGCCATGAAGTCCCCGATCCCGGTGATCGCCGACATCCACTTCCAGCCGAAGTACGTCTACGCGGCCATCGAGGCCGGGTGTGCGGCCGTGCGCGTCAACCCGGGCAACATCCGCAGGTTCGACGACCAGGTCGGCCAGATCGCCCGCGAGGCGAAGGCCGCCGGGGTGTCCATCCGGATCGGCGTGAACGCGGGCTCCCTCGACCAGCGGATCATGGACAGGTACGGCAAGGCCACGCCCGAGGCGCTCGTGGAGTCCGCCGTGTGGGAGGCGTCCCTGTTCGAGGAGCACGACTTCCACGACTTCAAGATCTCCGTCAAGCACAACGACCCGGTCACGATGGTCCGGGCCTACCAGCTGCTCGCTGAGCGCGGCGACTGGCCCCTGCACCTCGGCGTGACCGAGGCGGGCCCCGCCTTCCAGGGGACCATCAAGTCCGCCACGGCCTTCGGCGCCCTGCTGTCCCAGGGCATCGGCGACACCATCCGGGTCTCCCTCTCGGCGCCTCCGGTCGAGGAGATCAAGGTCGGCAACCAGATCCTGCAGTCCCTGGGCCTGCGCCCGCGCAAGCTCGAGATCGTCTCCTGCCCGTCGTGCGGCCGCGCGCAGGTGGACGTCTACACCCTCGCGGACGAGGTGACGGCCGGCCTCGAGGGGCTCACCGTCCCGCTGCGGGTGGCCGTGATGGGCTGCATCGTCAACGGCCCGGGTGAGGCCCGCGAGGCCGACCTCGGCGTGGCCTCCGGCAACGGCAAGGGTCAGATCTTCGTCAAGGGCGAGGTCGTGAAGACCGTCCCCGAGGACCTCATCGTGGAGACCCTGATCGAGGAGGCCAACCGCATCGCCGCCGAGATGGAGACGGACGAGAACGGGGAGACCACGGCGGGCAGCCCCGTCGTGAGCGTCAGCTGACGGGCCGGTGACGGGCGGGTGAGGACGCAACGGAGGACGGCGCCGGGGCTGGTGCCGGCGGGGGAGGTCGATCCGGTGGAGCTGGACCGGCTGCTCGGGGCGGACCCGGTCGCCCACGCGTTCGTGGCCGCCCACGTCGACTCGTACCGCAGGAGCAAGGGTTCGCGGATCCCGCCCGTGATCGGCACGGCCGGGCCGGACGGGGAGCTGACCGGCGCCTGCTGGGTGGGAACGAACGTGGTGCCCGTGTCCCTGGACGCCCCGGGCCTGGATCTCGTCGGCGGACACCTGCGGCGGGGCGGGTCCCGGCACGCCTCGCTGTTCGGGCCCGCCGAGCTGGTGCTCGGGCTGTGGTCCCGGGTGGAGCGCTCCTGGCCGCGGCCCTTCGACCTGCGGCCCGTCCAGCCCCTGCTGGCGATCGACCGGGACCCGGCGCTCGCGGCGCACCCCGGCGTCCGCCCCGCGCGGCCCGACGACCTGCCGGCCGTGCTCCCGGCGAGCGCCGCCATGTTCGAGGAGGAGGTCGGCTACTCCCCGTACACGGGCGGTGACCGCGGCTACCGGGACCGGGTCTCCGCGCTCGTCGAGGCGGGGCGCTGCCTCGTGCTGACCGACGACGGGGGCCGCGTGGTGTTCAAGGCCGACCTCGGCTCGGTGGCCCGCGGCGTGGCGCAGGTGCAGGGCGTGTGGGTCGATCCGGCGCACCGTGGCCGGGGGCTGGCGGCGCCCTGCATGGCGGCCGCCGTGCGCCTCGCCCGCCGGCGCACGCCGGTGGTCAGCCTCTACGTCAACGACTACAACGTCCGGGCCCTCGCCACCTACCGGCGGGTCGGCTTCGAGCGGGTCGGGACCTTCGCCACCGTGCTGCTCTGAGGTCCATGGGGTCGCCGGTCCTGACTCGCGGGGCCGGGCGGGGGTGTAGATTTGACCGGGATCAGCGGCGCCGTCGGCGCCGCCCACCCTCTCGACGCCCGGGCCCGGCCGCTCCACGCCGCGCTCCCCGGGGGAAACGGAGCCTTCGTGGCGCTGCGACTCTCCTCCCTGTTCCTGCGGACCCTGCGCGAAGACCCGGTCGACGCCGAGGTGGACAGCCACAGGCTGCTCGTCCGTGCCGGCTACATCCGCCGCGCCGCCCCGGGCATCTACACCTGGCTGCCGATGGGCCTGCGCGTGCTCGGGAAGGTCGAGCAGGTGGTGCGCGAGGAGATGGGCGCGATCGGCGCCCAGGAGGTGCACTTCCCGGCGCTGCTTCCGCGCGAGCCCTACGAGGTCACCAACCGGTGGACGGAGTACGGGGAGAACCTGTTCCGGCTGAAGGACCGCAAGGACGCCGACTACCTCCTCGCGCCCACGCACGAGGAGATGTTCACGCTGCTCGTGAAGGACCTGTACTCCTCGTACAAGGACCTGCCGGTCATGCTCTACCAGATCCAGACGAAGTACCGGGACGAGGCCCGGCCGCGCGCCGGACTGCTGCGCGGGCGCGAGTTCATCATGAAGGACTCCTACTCCTTCGACGTCGACGACGCCGGACTCGACGAGTCGTACGCCAGGCACCGCGAGGCCTACGTCCGGATCTTCGAGCGCCTGGGCCTGCCCGTGGTCGCCGTCTCGGCGCAGTCCGGGGCCATGGGCGGGTCCCGCTCCGAGGAGTTCCTGCACCCCACGGAGATCGGCGAGGACACGTTCGTCCGCTCGGTCGGCGGCTACGCCGCCAACGTCGAGGCGGTGACCACCGTGGTGCCCGAGGAGTCCGATCCCGCCGAGGTCCCCGAGGCGCGAGTGCTCGAGACGCCGGACAGCCCCACGATCGGCACCCTCGTGCAGCGCTCGAACGAGCTGCACCCGCGGGCCGAGGCGCCCTGGGCCGCGGGGGACACCCTCAAGAACGTGGTGCTCGCGGTGGTCCTGCCCGACGGCGCCCGACGGCTCGTGGCCGTCGGCCTGCCCGGCGACCGTGCCGTGGACCTCAAGCGGATCGAGGCCGGCATCGGCGCCGCCCTGGACGTCTCCGGCGAGCTGCAGGTGGAGCAGGCCGGGGACGAGGACCTCCGCTCGTGCCCCCTGCTGGTCAAGGGCTACATCGGTCCGGGGCTGTCCCTCGACCAGGCCGTGCTCGGCGAGAAGTCCTCGACCGGCATCCCCTTCTTCGTGGATCCGCGCGTGGTCCGCGGCACCCGCTGGGTCACCGGCGCGAACGTGGCGGGCCAGCACGTCTACGACCTCACGGCCGGGCGCGACTTCACCTGGGACGGCGTCCTCGAGTGCGCCGAGGTCCGGGCGGGCGACCCCGCCCCGGACGGCTCCGGCCCGCTCGAAGCGGCCCGCGGCATCGAGATGGGCCACATCTTCCAGCTGGGCCGCAAGTACGCCGAGTCGCTCGGGCTGAAGGTCCTGGACCGCAACGGCAAGCTCATCACCGTGACCATGGGCTCCTACGGGGTCGGCGTCACGCGCGCCGTGGCCGCCCTGGCCGAGGCCTACCACGACGACAAGGGCCTGCTCTGGCCCCGCCAGGTCGCCCCCGCCGACGTCCACGTGGTCGCGACGGGCAAGGGGCCCGAGGTGCTGGAGGAGGCCGAGAAGGTCGTGGCCGAGCTCGAGGCGGAGGGGCTCGAGGTGCTCTTCGACGACCGGCCCAAGGTCTCCCCGGGCGTGAAGTTCGGCGACGCCGAGCTGCTCGGCGTGCCCACCGTGCTGGTGGTCGGCCGCGGCCTCAAGGACGGCGTCCTCGAGCTCAAGGACCGCGCGAGCGGCGGCAGCGAGGACGTGGCCCGGGACGGCGTCGCCGCGGTGGTCGCCGCGGCCGTGCGCGGCTGAGCCCGTGCAGGGGCTCGGCGCCTGGCTCGGGGCCTCGGGCCTGGAGCAGATGGACCCCGGCGTCGTCGTCCTGCTGGTGGCCGCCGGGCTCGCCGCGGGCTTCATCGACGCCGTGGTCGGCGGCGGCGGTCTGCTGCAGCTGCCCGTGGTGCTGATGGTCCCGGGGATCAGCCCCGTCCAGGCCCTGGCCACCAACAAGATGGGCTCCGTGTTCGGCACCGCGACGAGCGCCCTGACGTTCTACCGTCGCACGTCCCCCGACCTGCGCACCGCCCTGCCCATGGCCGGCGTCGCGCTGGTCGGCAGCTTCGGCGGGGCGGCGCTCGCCGCGTCCCTGCCCGAGGCGGTGTTCCGCCCCATCATCCTCGCCGCGCTGGTGGCCGTGCTCCTGTTCACCGTCGCCAGGCCGACCGTCGGGCAGCTCACCGAGCTGCGCCACAGCGGGGCGCGGCACTACGGCACGGCGATGGTGATCGGCACCGTCATCGGCTTCTACGACGGGGTGATGGGCCCCGGCACCGGCTCGTTCCTCGTCATCGCCATGATCACCCTGCTGGGCTACAGCTTCCTCGCCGCCAGCGCCAAGGCGAAGATCGTCAACCTCGCCACCAACGTGGGCGCGCTCGTGTTCTTCTTCGGCCACGGGTCGGTGCTGTGGGGCCTGGGACTCGTCCTGGGGCTGTCCAACATGCTCGGCGGCTACCTCGGGGCGCGCACCGCGGTGGCCCGCGGCAGCCGCTTCATCCGCGTCGTGTTCCTCACCGTGGTCACGCTGCTCATCCTCAAGCTGGGGATCGACGTCCTGGGGGGAGCCTGAGCCGCCCCGCCGGGGCGGGGTCACCGCGGAGGGTCGTCGCGGGCCACGCCGGGCAGGGCGTCGATCTCCCCGGTGAGCCCGGCGCGCAGCGCGGTCGCGCGCTGCAGCGCCACGAGCGCCCAGCACCGCGTGCCGGCGTCCCCGCGGGCCAGGACGTGCGCGGCGGCGTCCTGCACGTCCCGGGCCGCCGTGTCCGCGACCCGGCCGGGACGCTCCCGCAGGTCGTCGGGCAGGACGTAGGCACCGGCCGGCAGCCCTGGGTCGGCCGCGAGCACCCGCCGGGCGGACGGGACCTCGAGAAGCTCCTGGACGTCCTCCCGGGCCCCGGCCGGCACGGCGGCGGCGGAAGCACCACCGTCCGGGGCCGTCCCGGAGCGGGCGGCCAGCGCCTCGAAGGCGTAGCCGGCGCGGTCCAGCGCCGACCACAGGAGGGCGCCGGGTGCGGTCGCCCCGCCGGGCACCGGGTCCCCGCCCGCGTCGCACAGGTCGGCGCCGGCCGGTGCCGGGGTCCCGTCCAGCTGCCGGGCGGCCGTGGCGCGCGAGACCGCCGCCGCGGCGAGCACCCGCGCCAGGGCGGGGTCCTCGGCGGCCAGGGCGTCCTCGGCCAGGGCCGTCGTGGTCGTGCGCAGCGCGGTGGACGCCGCGTCCCCGGCGTCCGTGCCGTCGGCGGGGAAGGGGCGCTGCGCGCGGGCGGCGGCGCTCGTGCGGTCGTCGGGCTCGGGGCCGAGGGCCTCGAGCTGCCGGGCCAGGTCCTCGCGCACTTCCTCCCACGCGGCCACGGACGCCGGACGCGGGGACGGGGCCTCGAGCAGCGCCTCGGTGCGCAGCCACGCGTCGGCGCGCACGATGTCGTCCGGGGGCACCGGGCGGGCGGAGTCCAGCCACCACGCCCCGGCGGTGCCGGTCGCGAGCAGGATCCCCAGCAGCAGCGGGAGCGCCCGGTGGGCGGGCGAGCGGGGATGGGTCACCGGGAGGCTCCTGGGGGGCGGGGCGGGGGACGGCGGGGGGCCGTGTTCATCATAGGATTTCCAGGACCGACCCCGCCGTCCCGACAGCACGAGGAGACTCCGTGAGCGAGCACAGCACCCCCGGACCCGACGACCACCGGCTGGCGGAGCTGATCGGCCCCGCGGTCGAGGAGTCCGGGCTCGTCCTGGAGGACGTCGCCCTGAAGCCCGCCGGCACCGGTCTCGTGCTGCAGGTGCTCGTGGACCTCCCGGAGGACAGCACCGACAGCGTGGACATCGACCGGATCGTCGCGGTCTCCCGTGCCGTGTCCGAGCTCCTCGACCGCACGGACCCCGTACCGGGATCCGCCTACGAGCTGGAGGTGTCCTCCCCGGGGGCCACGCGGGAGCTCGTGGCGCCGCGGCACTGGCGCCGCTCGATCGGCCGGCTGGTGCGCGTCACCCCGGTGGAGGGCGAGAAGTTCACGGCCCGCCTGCTCGAGGTGGAGCCGGACGGCGTGGTCCTGCAGCGCAGCCACCAGGTGAAGAAGGGGATGCCGCCCCGGCTGCTCGACCCCGAGCGATGGGCCTTCGACGCCGTGCGCCGCGGGAAGGTGGAGGTCGAGTTCACGGACTGACGGGCCCGCCCGGTTCCGGCTCGAGTGTAAGATGTGCCGTTGACGCCGCGGCGCCCACCGGCGCCGCGGTCCGCAGCGCGACGACATCCGTGGGCAACGGCGAGTGCGCGAGCACGACCCGTGGCGGCGCCCCGTCATCCCGACGGTGCGCTGCTCCGTCCCCGGGGTCGTCAGGTGAGGAAGGCCGGACATGGACATCGATATGAGCACCCTCCGACTGCTGGAGCGTGAGCGCGACATCCCCGTGGACCTGCTCATCCCGACCATCGAGCAGGCCCTCCTGCTGGCGTACCACAAGACCCCCGGCGCGCTCCCGGGAGCGCGCGCCGAGATCGAGCGCAGGACCGGCCACGTCACCATCTGGGCCCCCGAGCTGGACGAGGACGGCGAGGCGGTCGGGGAGTTCGACGACACCCCGGCCGGTTTCGGGCGGATCGCCGCCTCCACGGCCCGCCAGGTCATCCTCCAGCGGCTGCGCGACGTCGAGGACGACGCCGTCCTGGGCCACTTCAAGGGCCGTGAGGGCGAGATCGTCTCCGGGCAGATCCAGCAGGGGCACAACCCGCACATGGTGCAGGTCGACCTCGGCACCGTCGAGGGCGTGCTGCCCCCGCACGAGCAGGCTCCCGGCGAGAAGTACCCGCACGGCGCCCGCATCCGTGCCTTCGTCGTCGAGGTCAAGCGCGGCATGAAGGGCCCGTCCATCACGCTGTCCCGTTCCCACCCGGACCTGGTGCGCCGGCTGTTCGAGATGGAGGTGCCGGAGATCGCCGACGGCGCCGTGGAGATCATGGCGATCGCCCGGGAGGCAGGGCACCGCACGAAGATCGCCGTGCGCGCCACCCAGTCCGGGATCAACGCCAAGGGCGCCTGCATCGGGGAGATGGGCTCCCGCGTGCGCGCCGTGATGAACGAGCTGCACGACGAGAAGATCGACATCGTCGACTGGTCGGACGACCCCGCCCGCTGCATCGCCAACGCCCTGTCCCCGGCCAAGGTGTCCCGGGTGACCGTGCTCGACGAGCGGGCCCGCTCGTCCCGCGCCGTCGTCCCCGACACCCAGCTGTCCCTGGCGATCGGCAAGGAGGGCCAGAACGCCCGCCTGGCCGCGAAGCTCACCGGCTGGAAGATCGACATCGTCCCCGAGTCGAAGGCCACCGAGCGCGGCTGAGCTCCGCCGCGGCAGGGCCCGCGCCCCGCTCCGGGGCGGCCCCGGGAGCCCGCGCGCACCCGGTTTCGGCACAGGGCGGTCCGCGGGATAGACTGGACAGCGGTCAGATCGTTGGTGGTCCCTGTCCGGCGCCGGCTCCCGGCCCGCACGGGACGTCCCCGACGTCCCGGCGCGAGACGAGGAGTACTGAGCGAGTGAGTGCAGACTCCCGTCGCACGTGCATCGGATGCCGGACCACCGAATACCCTGACCACCTCGTACGTGTGGTGACCGAACCGACCGACAGCGGCCTCCGGGCCGTGGTCGACCGGACCGGGCGCCTCGGCGGTCGCGGAGCCTGGCTCCACCCCTCCCACGAGTGCCTGGACTCGGCCCTGCGCCGGCGCGCCTTCCGGCGCGCGTTCCGGGCGGTCGTGGACACGGAGGCGGTCGCCCCCCAGCTGGATGCCCTGCTGTCCACGGGGGCAGCCCGGTGACCGGGCGCACGAGTGCCGACCACAGCCGTCCCCGGACGGCAGCCCGCGCGGTCCGACCGGACCGGTGACCACGTCCGTACGCGGGTGAAGAACTGGAAAGCGAGTCAGAGAACCGATGGAAAACCGATGAGTGCCCAGCGATGAGTGCTTCGTTGTGCTCTGCCAACGGCCTCCCGCGACCCCGCGCCGTCCTCGACGGCCGATGCTCCGGGAGCCTCAACGGAAAATAAGTGGTTCGTGCCTGTTTCGGTGCGAACCGAGACAGGAGAGAAGTGGCCAAGCCCCGCGTTCACGAGCTCGCGAAAGAGCTCGGAATAACGTCCAAAGAAGCGATTTCCACGCTTCAGACCCTGGGTGAGTTCGTCCGAGGCGCGTCCTCGACCGTCGAGCCGCCCGTCGCCAAGAAGCTGCGCTCCGCCCTCGCCGGCCGGGCGGAGAAGTCCGCCCCGCCTGCCGCGGCACCCGCCGGCCGGCCCGCGTCGAAGCCCAGCACGGCGCCCCGGCCCGGCACCACCGCGCCCGCCCCGGGCCCGGCGGCCGCCAAGCCTGCCGAGAAGGCAGCGGAGAAGGCGCCCGAGAAGGCAGCCGAGCAGCGGCCTGCCGCCAAGGAGCCCGAGCAGCGGTCGCCCGAGCAGTCCTCCGCCCCGGAGCGCTCCGCGCCGCAGCGCCCGGCGTCCCCGGGCGCCAAGGCACCCGCCCCGGGTCCGCGCCCGGGCAACAACCCGTTCGCCAGCCAGCAGGGCATGGGCCGCACCGGGGCGCCCCGTCCGGGCTCGGCCGCGCCGCGCCCCGGTGGCACCGCGCCCCGTCCGGGCTCGGCCGCGCCGCGACCGGGTGCTCCCCGCCCGGCCGGTCCGCGTCCGGGCAACAACCCGTTCGCCGCCCAGCAGGGCATGCGCTCGGGCCGCCCCGAGCGCCAGGGCGGTCCCCGACCGCAGGGCCAGGGGCAGGGCGGTCCCCGTCCCCAGGGCCAGAGCCAGGGCGGTCCCCGACCGCAGGGCCAGGGCGGCCCCCGTCCCCAGGGCGGTCCCCGCCCCGGTGGCGCGCGCCCGAGCCCGAACATGATGCCCGGTCACACCACCGGCGTGGCCCCGATCGGCTCCCGGCCGGCCGGCGGCGGCGCAGGTCCCCGCCGCGGCGGTCCGGGCGGCGGCGGGGGCGGGTTCTCCCGTCCCGGCGGCGGCCCCGGCCGCGGTGGCCGCGGCGGCACCCAGGGTGCCTTCGGGCGCGGCGGTGCCCGTGGCAAGCAGCGCAAGTCGAAGCGGGCGAAGCGCCAGGAGCTCGAGCAGATGAAGGCCCCGTCCGTCGGTGGCGTCTCCGTGCCCCACGGCGACGGCACCACGGTGGTGCGGCTGCGCCGCGGCTCGTCCCTGACGGACTTCGCCGAGAAGATCAACGCGAACCCGGCCTCCCTCGTCACGGTGCTCATCCACCTGGGGGAGATGGCCACGCAGACGCAGTCCCTCGACGAGGAGACCTTCCAGCTGCTGGGCGCCGAGCTCGGGTACAGGATCCAGGTCGTCTCGCCGGAGGACGAGGAGCGCGAGCTCTTCGAGTCCTTCGACATCGACCTGGAGGCTGAGGCCGCGGCCGAGGGCGAGGACGTCCTCGAGGCGCGTCCCCCGGTCGTCACCGTCATGGGCCACGTCGACCACGGCAAGACCCGCCTGCTCGACGCGATCCGCAACACGAAGGTGATCGAGGGGGAGGCCGGTGGCATCACCCAGCACATCGGTGCCTACCAGATCGACACCGAGGTCGACGGCCAGGAGCGGCAGATCACGTTCATCGACACCCCGGGCCACGAGGCGTTCACCGCCATGCGTGCCCGTGGTGCCCAGGTGACGGACATCGCCGTGCTCGTGGTCGCCGCGGACGACGGCGTCATGCCGCAGACGGTCGAGGCGCTCAACCACGCCCAGGCCGCCGGCGTGCCGATCGTGGTGGCGGTCAACAAGATCGACAAGCCCGAGGCGAACCCGGAGAAGATCCGCGGCCAGCTCACCGAGTACGGCCTGGTCCCCGAGGAGTACGGCGGCGACACCATGTTCGTCGACGTCTCCGCGCGCCAGAACCTCAACATCGACGACCTGCTGGACGCGATCGTGCTGACCGCGGACGGTGCGCTCGAGCTGACGGCGAACCCGAACAAGGACGCCCGCGGCGTGGCCATCGAGGCGAACCTGGACAAGGGGCGCGGTGCGGTCTCGACCGTGCTGGTCCAGTCCGGCACGCTGCACGTCGGCGACGCGATCGTCGCCGGTGCCGCGTACGGCCGCGTGCGCGCCATGTTCAACGAGAACGGGCAGTCCGTCGAGGAGGCGGGTCCCTCGCGGCCCGTGCAGGTCCTGGGTCTCGACTCCGTGCCCCGGGCGGGCGACACGTTCCTCTCCACCCCGGAGGAGCGCACCGCGCGCCAGATCGCCGAGAAGCGCCAGGCGGCGGACCGCAACGCCCTGCTCGCCAAGCGCCGCAAGCGGATCACGCTCGAGTCCTTCGACGAGGCCGTGGCCGCCGGCAAGATCGACACGCTCAACCTCATCATCAAGGGCGACGTGTCCGGTGCCGTGGAGGCGCTCGAGGACTCGCTGCTCAAGATCGACGTGGGCGAGGAGGTCCAGCTGCGGGTCATCCACCGCGGCGTCGGCGCCATCACCCAGAACGACGTCAACCTGGCGACCGTGGACAACGCGATCATCATCGGCTTCAACGTCCGTCCCGCCGAGCGCGTGACGGAACTGGCCGACCGCGAGGGCGTCGAGATGAAGTTCTACTCGGTGATCTACAACGCCATCGACGACGTCGAGAGCGCGCTCAAGGGCATGCTCAAGCCGGAGTACGAGGAGGTGGAGCTCGGCACCGCCGAGATCCGCGAGGTGTACCGCTCCTCCAAGTGGGGCAACATCGCCGGTGCCTACATCACCAAGGGCACCATCCGCCGCAACTCGAAGGCCCGGCTCGTCCGGGACGGCAGCGTCGTGGCGGACAACCTCACGATCGACTCGCTGCGCCGGTTCAAGGACGACGCGACCGAGGTCCGCGAGGGCTACGAGTGCGGCATCGGACTCGGCTCCTTCAACGACATCCACGAGGGCGACCTCATCGAGACGTGGGAGATGCGCGAGAAGCCGCGCGCCTGACCCGTCCCGAGTTCCGCGCCCCGAGCGCGGGACACCCGCGGCGGCACGGGCGGGCCCAGCGCCCGCCCGTGCCGCCGCCCCCGTTGCACCACTGTTCCCAGCACTGCTTCGAGCACCGCACCGTCCCGACCCGAGGAGCACCCACCATGGCCGACGCAGCACGCGCCGCCCGACTCGCCGACCGGATCAAGGTCGTCGTGGCCCAGGCGCTCGAGCGCCGGGTCAAGGACCCCCGGCTGGGCTTCGTGACCATCACGGACGCCCGCGTCACCAACGACCTCCAGCACGCCACCCTCTACTACACCGTGTTCGGCACCGCGGAGGAGCAGGAGAGCACCCGCGCCGCCCTCGAGTCCGCCAAGGGCGTCCTGCGCAGCGAGGTCGGCCGCAACATCACGGCCCGCCTGACCCCCACCCTGACCTTCGTCCCGGACGAGATCCCGGTCAACGCCTCCCACCTCGAGGAGGTGCTGCGCGCCGCGAAGGAGAAGGACGCCGAGGTCGCCGCCCAGGCCGCGGGCGCGAGCTGGGCCGCCGGGGAGGACCCCTACCGGAAGCCGGCCGAGGAGGACGACGAGTCCTCCCGGGACCGCTGAGCAGGCGGAGGCACCGGGGAAGTGACCCGCATGCATCCTGACGTCCCGAGCCCGGACCCGTCCCTGCCGACACCGTCCGGGCTCGTGGTCGTGGACAAGCCCGCCGGCTGGACCAGTCACGACGTCGTCGCCCGCACCCGCCGCCTCGCGGGCACCCGCAAGGTCGGCCACGCCGGGACCCTGGACCCCATGGCGACGGGCGTGCTGGTCCTCGGCGTCGACCGGGCCACCCGCCTGCTGACCTGGGTCGTCGGGCAGCACAAGACGTACGCGGCGACGATCCGGCTCGGCCTGACCACCGTGACCGACGACGCCGAGGGAGAGGTGCTCGACGTCGCCGACCCCGGGGCCGTGGCCGCGGTGGACGAGGGCGCGGTGGCCGCCGGCGTCGCCCGGCTCACCGGGGACATCCAGCAGGTCCCCGCGAAGGTCAGCGCCATCAAGGTCGAGGGCCGCCGCGCCTACGCCCAGGTCCGGGCCGGGCAGGACGTGGAGCTCGCGGCGCGCCCCGTCACCGTGTCCGAGTTCGCCGTGCACCGGCTCGTGCGCACCGCCGACGACGCCGGGCGGGCGGTCCTCGACGTCGACGTCACGGTGACCTGCAGCTCGGGCACCTACGTCCGGGCCCTGGCCCGGGACCTCGGCGCCGGCCTCGGGGTGGGCGGTCACCTGACCGCGCTGCGCCGCACCCGGGTGGGCGCGTGGTCCCTCGAGGACGCGTCGTCCCTCGACGAGCTCGCCGCGGAGGTGGCCGCCGGCCGGCCGCTGCCCGTGACGAGCCTCGAGGCGGCGGCCGCCGGGCTGTTCCCGGCCCGCCGGCTGACCGCCGCGGAGGCCGAGGACGTCGCCCACGGCCGCCGGATCGGACCCAGCGCCACGGACGGCGGCGAGGAGCACCGCCGGGGTCCGCTCGACAACGACGCGGTCACCGCCGGCCTCGCCCCCGACGGGCGGCTCGTGGCCCTGCTGTCCGACCGCGGCCACCGCGGCGAGCGCACCGCCAAGCCCGTCCTCGTCTTCCTGCCCGGGGAGCGCTTCCTCGCGCCGCCGGAGGCCCCGCGGGGGGAGCGCTGATGCTGTGGGGCTACGACGGCTGGTTCTGGGCCGCGGTCCTGCTGGGCGCCCTCTCCTTCCTGGTGTGCGTCGTGCAGGCCGCGCGCGGGCGGCGGCCCGACGACTGGACCCAGGGCTCCGTGCTGCTGCTCGAGGCGTTCCTGCTCCTCTACGCCGTGGGCTCGGTCGTGATGCACGTGCTGGGTCCCGGACCCACAGGTTCGGCCCTCGAGTACTGGGGCTACCTGCTGACCGCGCTGCTCATCCCGGCGGGAACCTTCGTGTGGTCGCTCGTGGAGCGCTCGGGCTGGTCCAACTGGGTGCTCGCGGCCGCCGGGCCCGTGGTCGCGATCATGGTCTACCGCATGAACTTCATCTGGTACTACCAGTGAGCCCCCGCACCCGATCCCGGACCGCCACGACCCCGCAGGAGACGCCCCGATGACGCACGAGTCCCCGCAGAACGGCCCCACCCGGCTGCAGCGGCGCTTCGGGCCCCGCACCGCCGGCGCGCGCAGCGACCGCAAGTCCTCGGGCTTCGGCCGGCTGGTCGTCGTGGTCTACGCCGTGTTCTCCCTGTCGGCCGGTGTCCGCTCGCTCTACCAGGTCACGACCGGCTTCGGGGCCGCGCCCCTGCCGTACCTGCTCTCCGCGTTCGCCGCGGCCGTCTACGTGGTGGCCACCGTGGCCCTCGCCCGGCCCGGGCCCCGCTGGCACCGGCTGGCCACGGCCGCCGTGGCCGTGGAGCTGCTCGGCGTGCTCGGCGTGGGCCTGCTGTCGGTGCTCGCCCCGGAACTGTTCCCGGAGGCCAGCGTGTGGTCCCACTTCGGGCAGGACTACGGCTACGTCCCGCTGGTGCTGCCGGTGATCGGCCTCCTGTGGCTCCGCCGGTCCCGGCCCCGGGGCGGGCGAGCAGCCGCCTGACCGGCGGCCCGTCCCGGACGGGGCCCCGGCACGCACCGGGTAGGCTCGGTCGCGGGCCGGAGCGCCCCGTGCCGCACGCCTCCCGAAAGGACCCCCGCCGATGCCCGTACGCCCCGACGGCGCCGACGACTACGACGTCCCGGTCCTCACCGACGGCACCGTGGTGCTGCGCCGGCTCGAGGAGCGCGACGTCCCGCAGCTGGCCCGCAACTGCGCGGACCCCGCGGCCGCGGAGTTCACCACCGTGCCCCTCGGCTACACGGAGGCCGATGCCCGCTGGTACGTCGAGGAGTTCGTCCCGGAGGCGTGGCGGGCCGGCCGCGAGTACAACTGGGCCGTCGTGGACGCCCGGACCGACCGGCTGCACGGGACGGTGGGGCTCAACGCCCTGCGCGGGACCACGGCGGACATCGGGCTCAACTTCGGCCCCCGCGCCCGGGGCACCGGCGCCGCCGAGGCCGCCTGCCGGCTGCTGCTCGAGCACGCCTTCGGGTCCCTGGGCCTCACCTATGCTTACTGGATGGCGAAGGTCCCCAACTGGGCGAGCCGCAAGCTCGCCTGGCGGCTCGGCTTCCGCTCCCCGGTGCGGATCGACGGGTTCATGGAGCAGCGCGGCGCCTCGGTCGATGCCTGGATCCTGACCCTCGGCGCGGAGGACCCCCGTTCCCCGCAGGCCCCGTGGGACGGTCCGCCGTCGCCGGCCGACGCCCGCCCGGAGGGGCCCGGCGGTCCGCCCCGTCCCGTCCCGCCACAGCCCGCCCCGTCCCGACCCTGACCTGCCTGTTCCGTTCCTGCGAGGAGAACCGTGTTCCGCTGGCGAGATCTCTCTGACGTCCCCCCGGGCTTCGGCCCGTCGGTGGTCACCATCGGCAATTTCGACGGTGTCCACCGGGGCCACCAGCGGGTGCTGTCCCAGCTCGCCGACTCGGCCCGCGAGCGGGGCTGGGCGTCGGTGGTCGTGACGTTCGACCCCCACCCCGCGCAGGTGCACCGCCCCGGCAGCCACCCGGAACTGATCATGGGCACCGCGGACAAGCTGGACGCCCTCGAGCGGGCCGGCGCGGACGCCGCCCTCGTGCTGGAGTACACCCTGGAGTTCGCGGACCAGTCCACCGAGCAGTTCGTGCTGAGCACGCTCGTGGGGCCGCTCGGGGCGCGCTGCCTCGTGGTGGGCGAGGACACGCGCCTGGGCAAGGACAACTCCGGCAACATCGGCACGCTGCAGGAGCTAGGGCGGCGCCACGGGTTCGAGGTCCGGGTGGTCGACGACCTGCTCGACCCCCTGCACGTGGAGCACCCGGAGCACGCCCCGGCCGCGTCCACCGCAGGAGGGCGCCGCTGCTCCTCCACGTGGATCCGGGCCTGCCTGCAGGCCGGGGACGTCCGCGCGGCCGCCCGGCTGCTCGGGCGCCACCACCGGGTGCGCGGCGAGGTGGTGCACGGTGCCGCCCGCGGGCGGGAGCTCGGCTATCCCACGGCCAACCTCTCCCCGGACGCGGCCGGGTTCGTCCCCGCGGACGGGGTGTACGCCGGGTGGCTGGTCGACGCCCACGGCACGCGCTGGCCCACCGCGGTCTCCGTGGGGTCCAACCCCACGTTCGAGAACGTGCCCCGGCAGGTCGAGGCGCACGTCATCGACCGCCCCCAGGAGCGGGTCGAGGACTTCGACCTCTACGGCCAGGAGGTGGTCGTGGAGTTCGTCGCCCGGCTGCGCGGGATGGTCGCCTACGAGGGCGTCGACAAGCTCGTGGCGCAGATGGACGACGACGTCGAGCGCACCCGCGGCATCCTGGCGGCCGAGGCCTGAGCCCCGGCCCGCCCCCTACATCTCCTCGTGCGTGTTCGGGTCGTAGCCGGACCCGCTGATGCCCGTGTGCAGCATCTGCATCCGGTGCATCTGGTCCTCGTCCAGCTCCCAGTCGAAGACGTCGAGGTTCTCGGCCATGCGCCGGGGATCGGAGCTCTTCGGGACCGGCACGGTGTGCGACTGCAGGTGCCAGCGGAGGACGACCTGCGCCGGGGTCCGGCCGGTCCGCCGGGCGATCCGCGCGATCCACTCGTGCTGGAGCAGGTCGGTCTTGCGGCCCAGCGGGGACCAGGCCTGGGTGACGATGCGGTGCTCCTGGTGGAACTCCCGCAGCCGCTCCTGCTGGTACTGCGGGTGCAGCTCCACCTGGTTGACCGCCGGCGTCTCGCCGGTCTCCTCGACCAGGCGCCGGAGGTGGGCGGGTGTGAAGTTGGACACCCCCACCGAGCGGACGAGCCCTTCCTGCTGCAGCTCCAGCATCGTCCGCCACGTCTCGACGTACCGGCCCACCGACGGGTTCGGCCAGTGGATGAGGTAGAGGTCCACGTGGTCGGTGCCCAGGCGCCGCAGGGAGCCCTCGAGCGAACGTCGCACGGAGTCCGTGCCGTGGTCCCGGCCCGGCAGCTTGGTGGTGAGGAACAGCTCGTCGCGCGGGACGCCGGCCGCCGCGATCGCGCGCCCCACGCCGGTCTCGTTGCCGTAGTTCACCGCGGTGTCGACCATCCGGTAGCCCAGCATCAGGGCCTCGGCGACGTTGGCCTCGGCCTCGGCGTCGTCCATCGGGTAGGTGCCCAGCCCGATCGCGGGGATGCGCCGGCCGTCCCGCATCGTGTGCGTGCGGTCGGCGACCGCCAGGCCCCGTCCGCCCTTCTCGTCCTTGCTCACGCGCTGCTCCTGCTCGTCTCGTCCTGCTCGTCCCGTCCTGCGGGTCTCGCCCGCCCGGCCCGGACGCCCGTGCGCCCGTACCGGTGTCCCTCCCATCTTGGCCCACCGGCCGGGGGAGGCCCAGCGCAGCGCGCCGCACGGCCCGGGGGTGGGGCGGTGAGCCGGCGTCCGCTAGACTGGACGGCGGTCCGACTGCAGTCCGTGGTTGTCGGACCCCCGGGGACCCCCGGGACCCGGCGACGAGCCCGTCGTCCGGGCCGCACGGTACTGACTCGAACGGAGTTACACGTGGCACTCCACGCCGCCATCAAGCAGGAGATCATCAAGGACTTCGCGACCCACGAGGGCGACACCGGTTCGCCCGAGGTGCAGATCGCGGTCCTGACCCGCCGGATCGCTGATCTGACGGAGCACCTGAAGCAGCACAAGCACGACCACCACACCCGCCGCGGCCTGATGGCCCTGGTCGGTCGCCGTCGCCGCATGCTGACCTACCTGCGCGCCACCGACATCACGCGCTACCGCACGCTCATCGAGCGGCTCGGCCTGCGCCGCTAGTCGGCACCCGGCGGCGTCCGCCCGGCAACGGGAGGACGCCGCCGAGCACCGCGCCCGCACGGCACAGCAGCCGGACGGGCGTGCTGCACCACCAGAGACAGCACCATCGAACACCAGACGGGGCCACCGCGCCGATCATTCGCGGTCCTCGGTAGTGATCTCCGGACACCGGACGGCCCCCGCGGCCCCGGCCCTTCCGTGGATCTCGATCGAAGACCGGGTGACGCGCGGACGGTCCCGCCGACACGAAACGGAGGTGACCCTTGGAGGGTCCCGAGATCCAGTACGCCGAAGCCGTCATCGACAACGGCTCCTACGGAAAGCGCGTCGTGCGCTTCGAGACCGGCCGCCTCGCCAAGCAGGCCGCCGGCTCCACCCTCGTCTCCATCGACGAGGACACCACCATGCTCGCCGCCACCACGGTGGGCAAGTCCCCCCGCCAGGGCTTCGACTTCTTCCCCCTGACGGTCGACGTCGAGGAGCGGATGTACGCCGCCGGGCGCATCCCGGGCTCGTTCTTCCGCCGCGAGGGCCGCCCCTCCACGGACGCGATCCTCACCTGCCGGCTCATCGACCGCCCGCTGCGCCCGGCCTTCGGCAAGGGCATCCGCAACGAGGTGCAGGTCGTCGTCACGATCCTGTCCATGAACCCGGACGAGGTCTACAACACCGTCGCGATCAACGCCGCGTCGATGGCCACGACCCTGTCCGGGATGCCCTTCCAGGGCCCCGTCGGCGGTGTGCGCGTGGCGCTCATGGCGGGGGAGAACGGCCAGCACCAGTGGGTGGCGTTCCCGAAGCACTCGCAGCTCGAGAACGCCGTGTTCGACATGGCCGTGGCCGGCCGCGTCGTCACCGGGCGGGACGGCACCGAGGACGTCGCGATCATGATGGTCGAGGCCGAGGCCACCGACAACTCCTGGAACCTGATCAAGAACAACGGCGCCGTGGCCCCCACCGAGGAGCTCGTGGCCCAGGGCCTCGAGGCCGCCAAGCCGGCGCTCAAGGCGCTCTGCGACGCCCAGGCCGACCTCCGGGCCCGCGCCGGGAAGCCGGAGATGGAGCTGCCCCGCTTCGGCGGCTTCGGGGACGACGTCCAGGAGGCCGTCGCGGCCTCCGTCGGCACCCGGCTCGCCGAGGTCTACTCGATCGCCGACAAGCAGGAGCGCGAGACCGCGACCGACGAGCTGCACCAGAGCACCCTGGCGGAGCTCTCCGGTGAGGGCCGGCCCTTCGCCGACCGCCAGGACGAGGTCAACGGCGCCTACCAGGCGCTGACCAAGCAGACTGTGCGCCAGCGGATCCTCACCGAGCAGGTGCGCATCGACGGCCGCGGCCTGACGGACATCCGCCAGCTCACCGCCGAGGTCGAGGTGCTGCCGCGCGTGCACGGCTCCGCGATCTTCGAGCGCGGCGAGACCCAGATCATGGGCGTGACCACGCTGAACATGCTCAAGCTGGAGCAGCAGATCGACTCGCTGTCCCCGGTCAAGCACAAGCGCTACATCCACCACTACAACTTCCCGCCGTACTCCACCGGCGAGACCGGCCGCGTCGGCTCCCCGAAGCGCCGAGAGATCGGCCACGGCGCGCTGGCCGAGCGGGCCATCACCCCGGTGCTGCCCTCCCGCGAGGAGTTCCCCTACGCGATCCGGCAGGTCTCCGAGGCGCTGAGCTCCAACGGCTCCACGTCGATGGGCTCCGTCTGCGCCTCGACCCTGTCGCTGCTCAACGCCGGCGTGCCCCTGCGCGCGCCCGTCGCCGGCATCGCCATGGGCCTGGTCTCGGACGAGGTGGACGGGGAGACCCGCTACGCCGCGCTGACCGACATCCTGGGTGCCGAGGACGCGCTGGGCGACATGGACTTCAAGGTGGCCGGCACCTCGGAGTTCGTGACCGCGATCCAGCTCGACACCAAGCTCGACGGGATCCCCTCCTCGGTGCTGGACGCCGCGCTGACCCAGGCCCGCGAGGCCCGGCTGCACATCCTCGGGGTGCTCAACGCGGCCATCGACCAGCCCGACGAGATGAGTGAGTTCGCCCCGCGCGTGATCTCCGTGACCGTCCCCGTCTCCAAGATCGGCGAGGTCATCGGCCCGAAGGGCAAGATGATCAACCAGATCCAGGAGGACACCGGCACCGACATCTCGATCGAGGACGACGGCACCGTCTACATCGGCGCCACCGACGGACCCTCCGCCGAGGCGGCCCGCGCGGCGATCAACGCGATCGCCAACCCGCAGGTCCCCGAGGTCGGCGAGCGCTACCTGGGCACCGTGGTCAAGACCACGACCTTCGGCGCCTTCGTCTCCCTCACCCCCGGCAAGGACGGCCTGCTGCACATCTCGGAGCTGCGCAAGCTCAACGAGGGCAAGCGGGTCACCGACGTCGAGGACGTCCTGGGCGTGGGCCAGAAGGTCCAGGTCGAGATCACGAAGGTGGACGACCGCGGCAAGCTGTCCCTGGCCCCCGTGGTCGCGGAGGAGCCGAACGTGCCCGCCGAGGACGACGACGCCGCCGAGGCCTGAGCCGGGCCCGTCCCGCGCACAGCAACCGCACGAGCACAGGAAGCAGCGCAGCTGGATGACGGCAGTCGATCTGCCGCTGGAGGCGGGCGACCGCGGCCCGGGGAGCACCCCGGGCCCGGACGCCCGCCTCTCGGCGGTTCCCCGCAGTTCCCCCTCCGCCGCGGCCGCGGCCCTGACCACGGCCGCCGCGGGCTTCAGCCACACCCTCCACGAGGGCGCCGGCGGCAACGTGGTCCGCCGCACGGTCCTGCCGTGCGGCACCCGGGTGCTCACCGAGCGGATGCCCGCCCAGCGGGCCGTGACGGTCGGCTTCTGGGTCGGCGTCGGCTCCCGGGACGAGCAGCCCGGCCGGCGGGGCTCCACGCACTTCCTCGAGCACCTCCTGTTCAAGGGCACCGAGCGGCGCTCGGCGCTGCAGATCGCGGAGGCCTTCGACGAGGTCGGCGGGGAGTCCAACGCGGCCACGGCCAAGGAGCACACGTGCTACTACGCGCGGGTGCTCGCCGAGGACCTCCCGATGTCGATCGACGTCATCACCGACATGGTGACGTCGGCCGCCCTGGACCCGGACGAGCTCGAGCGGGAGCGGGGGGTGATCCTCGAGGAGCTCGCGATGGACAAGGACGACCCCGAGGACGTCGCCTTCGAGGAGTTCACCCAGCGCGTGCTGGGGGCCCACCCCCTCGGCCGGCCCATCGGCGGCACCCCCGAGGAGATCCTCGCGGTGCCCCGCGACGCCGTGGTCGAGCACTACCGCCGCCACTACCGGCCCGAGGGCCTCGTGGTCACGGCCGCCGGGGGGCTCGAGCACGACGTCGTCGTCGCCCTCGTCGCCGAGGCCCTCGAGCGCGCGGGCTGGGACCCGGCCGTCCCCGCGGCCCCCCTCCCGCGGCGCGAGCGCACCCCGGCGCCCCTGCACCCGGACTGGGGCGAGCACTTCCTGGAGCGCCCCGTGGAGCAGACCAACGTGGTCGTCGGCCGGCCCGGGCTCGTGGCCGGGGACGACCGCCGCTTCGCGATGACCGTGCTCAACGCCGCCCTGGGCGGCGGGATGTCCTCCCGGCTGTTCCAGGAGATCCGCGAGAAGCGCGGCCTGGCCTACAGCACGTTCTCCTTCTCGGGGGCCTACTCGGACGCCGGCTACTTCGGGATGTACGCCGGATGCCTGCCCGCGCGCACCGACGAGGTCGTGGCGCTCATGACGGGCGAGCTGGAGACGCTCGCCCGGGACGGCATCGGGGCGGACGAGCTGCGCAAGGTCGTGGGCCAGCTGGGCGGTGGCACCGTGCTCGCCCTCGAGGACACCGGCTCGCGGATGTCCCGGCTGGGCTCCGCGGAGCTGAAGTCCGGGGAGTTCCTCGACATCGACGAGTCCCTGGACCGGGTCCGCTCCGTGACCCCGGAGCAGGTCCGGGAGCTCGCCGGCCTGCTGGCCGAGGGACCGGTCGTCACCACCATCGTGGCGCCCACCCGGCGCTGACCGCGCGCCGCCGCCGGCCGCCCCGGCGGCGGCCCCACCCGCCCCGTGACCTAGAGTTGGAGCCATGACCGAGCGCACCCCCATCGAGACCACCACCGCCACGGCGACCCCCGCCTCCGAGCTCAGGGTCGCCGTCCTCGGCGCCCGCGGCCGGATGGGCAGCGAGGCCGCGCAGGCGGTCCGGCGCGCCGACGGGCTGCAGCTCGTCGCGGAGCTCGACCACGAGGACTCCCTCGAGGTCCTGGTGGCGGCGGGCGCGCAGGTCGTGATCGACTTCACCGTCCCCTCGGTCACGGAGCACAATGTGCGCTTCGCCGTGGAGCACGGCATCCACTGCGTCGTGGGCACCACCGGCTGGGACGACGAGGGCCTGGACCGGACCCGGGCGCTGCTCGCCCAGCACCAGGGCGTGGGCGTGCTCATCGCCCCCAACTTCTCCATCGGCGCGGTCCTGGCCATGCGCTTCTCCGCGCAGGCCGCCCGGTTCTTCGAGTCCGTCGAGATCGTCGAGCTGCACCACCCGGACAAGGTCGACGCCCCCTCGGGCACGGCCGCGCGCACGGCCGCCCTCGTCGGAGAGGCGCGTCGGGCCGCGGGGGTCGCACCGTCCCCGGACGCCACCGAGCAGGACCCGGACGGGGCCCGCGGCGCGCTCGTGGACGACGTCCGGGTGCACTCGGTGCGCCTGCGCGGGCTGGTCGCCCACCAGGAGACGCTCCTCGGCAACCTCGGCGAGCAGCTCACCATCCGGCACGACTCCTTCGACCGCATCTCCTTCATGACCGGCGTGGTGCTCGGCGTCCGGCAGGTCGTCTCGCACCCGGGGCTCACGCACGGCCTCGAGGACTACCTCGACCTGGGCCTGTAGCGCCGATGGACTCGATCCGGGCCTGGGTCTGGGGACTGTTCGCGGCAGCCCTGCTGACCCTGTGGCTGCTGCCGATCCCCGGCGGCTCGAAGCTGTGGATCCTCGCGGTGCTCGTCTTCGCGGGCGTGTTCACGCTCCTGGAGTCGACGAGCAGGGCGAAGCTGCTCGCCGCGGCCATGGTGACGCTCCTCGTGGTCTACCTGGGCCTGAGCCTGCACCGCGCGGTGCTGCTGCTGGGCACGGAGGGCTGGATCGCCAAGGCGTTCGGCGTCGCCATGCTGGTGCTGCCGGCCGTGGGCGTGTGGGCGCTGGTGCGCGAGATCCTGTTCGGGGTCCGGACCGAGCAGCTCGGCCGGACGCTGCACGAGGAGGGCGGGCTGCCGCCCGACGACCTCCCGCGCACCCCCGGCGGGCGCATCGTGCGGGAGGCCGCCGACGAGCGCTTCGGGACCTACCGGGCGCAGACCGAGGAGGACCCGGGCGACTGGCGCAACTGGTACCGGCTCTCCCTGGCGTACTCGGCCGCCGGGGACCGGACCCGCGCCCGCTCCGCCATGCGGGACGCCGTGGCCCTCTCCCGCGGGCGCGCCGCCCGCAACGTGGAGTCGGCCGACCCCCCGGGCGAGGGGCGGGACTGACCGTCGTGGCCGGCACGACCGGCCCCGCGGACGGCACGGGGACGGCCCGCCGCACGGCCCCGGCGGGGAGCAGGTGCTCGCGGCCGCGGCGGGCTCCCGCCGCCCGCCGGACGGTGCCCCCGGCGCGGAGACGGTAGCCTGGCACCCATGACTGCCAACGCCTCGCCCTCCTCCGCCGACCTCCCCGCGACCCGGTCCGAGCCCCTGTTCGGGACGCTGCTCACCGCGATGATCACCGTCTTCGCCGAGGACGGCGCCGTGGACCTGGACGCCACCGCCACCATGGCCGAGCAGCTCGTCGACGACGGCTGCGACGGCCTCGTGGTGTGCGGCACCACCGGCGAGTACTCCACCATGACCGACGAGGAGAACCTCTCCGTGTTCCGCGCGGTCAAGGACGCCGTCGGCTCCCGCGTGCCCCTCCTGGCAGGCACCGGATCCAACGACACCGAGCACTCCCGCTACCTCTCCCGCGCGGCCGAGAAGCTCGGCATGGACGGACTGCTCATCGTCACCCCGTACTACAACAAGCCCTCCCAGGCGGGCGTCGAGGCCCACTTCCGCAGCCTCGCCGACTCCGTGGACCTGCCCATCATGCTCTACGACATCCCCGGCCGCGCCGGCGTCCCGATCGCCACCGAGACGCTGATCTCCCTGGCCGGGCACCCCAACATCGTGGCCGTCAAGGACGCCAAGGCGGACCTGCTCGCCGCGACCCGCGTGCTGGCCGAGACCGACCTGCTCTACTACTCGGGCGACGACGGGCTGACCCTGCCCTGGATGGCCATCGGCGCCTCCGGGCTCATCGGCGTCACCACCCACGTGGCCACCGCCCGGTACCGCGAGCTCATCGACGCGATCCGCGCCCACGACCTCGGCACGGCCCAGCGGATCAACCTCGAGCTCGAGCCCGTGGTCCGCGCCACCATGACCCGGGTCCCCGGCGCCGTCGCGGCGAAGACGATCCTCACGTGGCAGGGCCGCCTGCCGCACAACACCGTGCGGCTCCCGCACGTCCCGCCCACGGAGGCCGAGGCCGCCCTGATCCGCGCAGACCTGCAGGGCTCGGTCATCTCCGGCACCCTCCTCGAGACCATCGACTGACGAAAGGGGTCCCATGACCCAATGGCACACCGACCTGTCGGCTCCCCCCGCCCTCGGCCCGGACGTCCTGCGCGTCGTCCCGCTGGGCGGGCTGGGCGAGGTCGGACGGAACATGACGGTCTTCGAGATCAACGGGCAGCTGCTCGTGGTCGACTGCGGCGTGCTCTTCCCCGAGGAGACCCAGCCCGGCGTGGACCTCATCCTCCCGGACCTCAACCACATCATCGACCGGCTCGACGACGTCGTGGCCGTGGTGCTGACCCACGGCCACGAGGACCACATCGGCGCCGTCCCGTACCTGCTCAAGCGCCGCCCTGACATCCCCGTGATCGGCTCCCGGCTCACGCTCGCGCTCATCGAGGCGAAGCTCCAGGAGCACCGGATCAAGCCCTACACCATGGCGGTGCGGGAGGGCCAGGTGGAGCGGCTCGGCGAGTTCGAGTGCGAGTTCGTGGCCGTCAACCACTCGATCCCCGACGCCCTCGCGGTGTTCCTGCGCACGAGGGCCGGCTCCGTCCTGCACACTGGCGACTTCAAGATGGACCAGCTGCCGCTCGACGGCCGGATCACCGACCTGCGCCACTTCGCCCGGCTGGGGGAGGAGGGCGTGGACCTGTTCCTCACCGACTCCACCAACGCCGAGGTCCCCGGGTTCACCCCCACGGAGAAGCACATCGGCCCCGTCCTCGCGGACGTGATCGGGCGCGCGCCGAAGCGGGTGGTGGTGGCGTCCTTCTCGTCGCACGTCCACCGCGTGCAGCAGGTGCTCGACGCCGCCGCCGAGCACGGGCGCAAGGTCGCGTTCATGGGGCGGTCCATGGTGCGCAACATGACCATCGCCGAGAAGCTGGGCTACCTCGAGGTCCCCCCGGACACCCTGATCGACCAGAAGCGGATCGACGACCACGCGGACTCGCAGCTGGTCATCATGTGCACCGGGTCGCAGGGGGAGCCGATGGCCGCACTGTCCCGCATGGCCAACGGCGACCACAAGGTCCAGCTCACCGAGGGCGACACCGTGATCCTCGCGTCGTCGCTCATCCCCGGCAACGAGAACTCCGTCTTCCGGATCATCAACGGGCTGATGCGGCTGGGCGCCAACGTGGTCCACAAGGGCACCGCCAAGGTGCACGTCTCCGGGCACGCCGCCGCGGGCGAGCTGCTGTACTGCTACAACATCGTGGAGCCGGGCTACGTCATGCCGGTGCACGGGGAGGTCCGCCACCTCATCGCCAACGGCAAGCTCGCCGAGGCGACCGGCGTGCCCACCGACCACGTGCTCCTGGCCGAGGGCGGCACCGTGGTGGACATGGCCGAGGGCGAGGCGCGGATCACCGGCCAGGTCGAGTGCGGCTACGTCTACGTGGACGGCTCCTCCGTGGGCACCATCACCGACGCCGACCTCAAGGACCGGCTCGTGCTCGCCGAGGAGGGCTTCATCTCCGTCATCACCGTGGTGAACCGGGACACCGGCAAGGTCGTCACCGGTCCGGACGTGCATGCCCGCGGTGTGGCCGAGGACGACAGCGTGTTCGACGAGATCAAGCCGAAGATCACCGCCGCGCTCGAGGACGCCATCAACCACTCGGGCAAGAACCACACCACCCAGCAGCTCCAGCAGGTGGTGCGCCGCACGATCGGCTCCTGGGTCAGCCGCCGGCTGCGCCGAAAGCCCATGATCGTCCCGGTCGTCATCGAGGCCTGAGCGCCAGGTCTTCCTCCGTGCGGCACCGCGGACGGGGGGAGGCCGTGGTCTACCCTGGGAGCATGGCGACTCGTACTTCCCCCGCCCGCAAGGGCGCCTCGACGTCGCGTGGCAAGAACAGCACGTCTTCTGCGCGGTCGTCGGGATCCAGCCGGTCCACCTCCACCCGCCGTCCGTCGACCGCCGGGCGGGGCTCCTCGGCGCCCGCCGGGAGCTCCCCGCGGGTGCTGCACGGGCTGGGCGCCGCCCTGGCGTGGTGCGCCCGCGTCGTCGGCGGCGTCTGGACGGGTCTCGCCCACGTGGTCGGCGGCGCCGTGCGCCGCATGGGCACCCTGCGCACCGACGTGCCCGCGGAGTCGCTGCGGGACGGGGGCGCCCTGTTCCTGCTGCTGCTCGGCCTGCTCGCCGCGGCCGTCGAGTGGTGGAACCTGCCCGGTGCGTCCGCGCCGTGGCTGGCGGTCCCCGCGGTCGCGGTGCACGAGGTCCTCGCCGGGACGTTCGGCTGGACGGCCCTCGTGCTGCCGCTGCCCCTCGTGGGCTTCGCCCTGCGCCGCTTCCGCCACCCCGAGGACACCTCGGCCAACAACCGCATCGCGATCGGTCTGGGCGCCGCCGTCGTCGCGGGCTCCGGCCTGGCGCACGTGCTCCTGGGGCAGCCGTCCCCGAGCCAGGGCCAGGACGCGATCCGGAGCGCCGGCGGCTACGTGGGCTTCCTCGCCGCCGACCCGCTGAGCTCCCTCATCACCCCGGTCGGGGCCGGCGCCATCTTCGTCGTGGCCCTGTTCCTGTCGGTGCTCGTGGTCACCGCGACGCCCGTCAACCTCATCCTGCCCCGGCTGCGGCAGGGCTACTGGCGGCTCATGGGCCAGGACGGCCCGGTCTCCGCGACCGACGTGTCCGCCCCCCGGCACGACCGCTCCTACCTCGAGGAGCACTCCGCGCGCGCCGAGGCCGCCAAGACCCGGCGCGAGAAGCGCCGTGAGCGCAAGGCGGCCGAGGCCGAGCGGCGCGCCCCGGACGGCTACCGCGGGGACGAGGCCTTCGAGCGCGCCGTCGTCGAGGAGGAGGCCGCCGACGACCAGGCGCCCACCCGCGTCTTCGACGTCGACTCCGCGCGCGCCGCCCGGCAGCGGGCCGCCGCGGCGGGGACGGCAGCAGGGCCCGCCGAGACGTCCGCGGCCGAGGGGAGCGACGTCCCGCGGCCGGGTCAGAAGCGACCCACCCAGGAGCAGCTCGCCGCCCGCCGGCTCCGCCGCGATCAGGGCCTCGAGCCGGCCGCGGACACCGCCGCGGGCTCCGGCTCCCCGGCGCTCGAGGACGTGGCCGCCGAGCCCACCGGCTCCACGGCCGTCACCGCCCGCACCCACACCCCCGAGTCGCCCATCCCCGCGCGCGCGGAGCAGCTCAAGCTCGAGGGGGACATCGCCTACTCCCTGCCCGTGCCCGGCGCACTCGTGCAGGGGCCGCCGCCGAAGGAGCGCTCCGAGGCCAACGACGCCGTGGTGGCCGCCCTGACGAGCGTCCTGGAGCAGTTCAACGTGGACGCCGTGGTCACCGGCTTCTCCCGCGGACCCACGGTCACCCGGTACGAGATCGAGCTGGGCTCCGGCACCAAGGTCGAGCGCGTCACGGCGCTGTCCAAGAACATCGCCTATGCCGTGGCCTCCGCGGACGTGCGCATCCTCTCGCCGATCCCCGGCCGCTCCGCGATCGGCATCGAGATCCCGAACACCGACCGCGAGACCGTGTCCCTGGGCGACGTCCTGCGCTCGCACAACGCCCGCAAGACCGAGCACCCCATGGTGATGGGCGTGGGCAAGGACGTCGAGGGCGGCTACGTCGTGGCCAACCTCGCGAAGATGCCGCACCTGCTCGTCGCCGGCGCCACCGGCGCGGGCAAGTCGAGCTTCGTCAACTCGATGATCGTCTCGCTCCTGATGCGTGCCACCCCGGACGAGGTGCGGATGGTCATGGTCGACCCCAAGCGGGTCGAGCTCACCGCCTACGAGGGCGTGCCGCACCTGATCACGCCCATCATCACCAACCCCAAGAAGGCCGCCGAGGCGCTGCAGTGGGTCGTGCGGGAGATGGACGCCCGCTACGACGACCTCTCGCACTACGGGTACAAGCACGTCGACGACTTCAACAAGGCCGTGCGCAACGGCAAGGTGCAGCCCGAGCCCGGTTCCAAGCGCGTGATCCGGCCCTACCCGTACCTGCTCGTGATCGTCGACGAGCTCGCGGACCTCATGATGGTCGCCCCGCGCGACGTCGAGGACGCGATCGTGCGGATCACCCAGCTCGCCCGCGCCGCCGGCATCCACCTGGTGCTCGCGACCCAGCGGCCCTCCGTGGACGTGGTCACCGGCCTGATCAAGGCCAACGTGCCCTCCCGGATGGCGTTCGCGACGTCCTCGGTCACCGACTCCCGCGTGGTCCTGGACCAGCCGGGCGCCGAGAAGCTCATCGGACAGGGCGACGCCCTGTTCCTGCCCATGGGCGCCTCCAAGCCGATGCGCGTGCAGGGCGCGTGGGTCTCCGAGTCGGAGATCCACGAGGTCGTCGACCACGTCAAGGGCCAAATGAAGGCCCACTACCGCCAGGACGTGGTGCAGGAGGCCCCCAGGAAGACCATCGACGAGGACATCGGGGACGACCTCGACGTCCTGCTGCAGGCCACCGAGCTCGTGGTGACCACCCAGTTCGGGTCCACCTCCATGCTCCAGCGCAAGCTGCGCGTCGGCTTCGCCAAGGCCGGCCGGCTCATGGACCTGCTGGAGTCCCGCGGCGTCGTCGGGCCCTCGGAGGGGTCCAAGGCGCGGGACGTGCTCGTCAAGCCCGACGACCTCGCCGCGACCCTCGCCGTGATCCGCGGCGAGGAGCCGCCCGCCCCGCAGGGCGGCTCCGGGGGGTCGGCCGACTACGGCGAGGACCCGGTCGAGGCGTCGCTGGCCCGGACCGCGACCGACCACGGCGACAGCGCCGAGGACCCCGAGGGCTCCGAGGACGCCTGGCAGCTGACCGGTCGCTGAATCGACCCCGCCCCACCCCACCAGGAAGCGAGCACCCGATGAGCCCCGCGGACCCGGCGTCCAACCTCAACCTGCCGAACGCGCTGACCGCCCTGCGCATCGTCCTCGTGCCCTTCTTCGTCTGGTTCCTGTGGGCGGGAGGCACCCAGGGCGAGGACTCCCTGGCCATGCGGTGGACCGCCCTGGCGGTCTTCGCCGTCGCGATGTACACGGACAAGCTCGACGGCGACATCGCCCGGGCGCGCGGTCTGATCACGAGCTTCGGCAAGATCGCCGACCCCATCGCGGACAAGCTGCTGACCGGTGCCGCGTTCGTGGTGCTCTCGATGCTCGGCGAGCTGTGGTGGTGGGTGACGGTGGTGATCCTCGTCCGGGAGTGGGGGATCACTCTCCTGCGCTTCGTCGTGATCCGCTACGGGGTCATGGCCGCCTCGAAGGGCGGCAAGCTCAAGACCGTCCTGCAGACCGTCGCGCTCCTGCTCCTACTGCTGCCGCTGGTGCCGCTGGTCGGCGCGTGGTGGCCGTGGCTGGGCTGGACCGTCATGGGAGCGGCCCTCGTGGTCACGGTCGTGACCGGCGTGGACTACGTGGTGAAGGCGGTGCAGCTGCGCCGCCGGGCGCTGACCGAGCGGGGCGCGGGGTGACGGAGCCGCAGCCGGCCGCCCGGGCGCTCGTCGAGGAGGCCGTCCGCCGGGCGCTCACGATCGCGACCGCGGAGTCGCTCACCGGGGGCGCGCTGGCCGCCGCCGTCGTCGACGTGCCGGGGGCCTCGGCCTGCTTCGAGGGTGCGGTTGTGTCCTACTCGAACCGGGTCAAGACCGAGGTCCTCGGTGTCCCGGCCCGGCTGCTCGCCGAGCGGGGCTCGGTCGACCCGGACGTCGCGGTCGCGATGGCGGAGGGCGCCCGCCGACGCCTGGGCTCGGACTGGGCCGTCTCCACGACGGGCGTCGCCGGCCCCGAGCCGCACGACGGCAAGCCTGTGGGCACGGTCTTCGTGGGCGTCGCGGGACCGGGCGGATCCGCCGTCCACGAGCTGGCCGCCGCCGGGGACCGGGCCGGGATCCGGGCGGCCGCCGTGCGCGCCGCCCTGGAACGGCTCACCGCCGCGCTGGCGCTCCCAGCCAACTCACAGTGAAAAATTGCCCCCTGCGGGGAAGAATGGAATCATCAGCGAGGTTAGCAATGATCGCAGGCTCGAGTTGAGCCGATCGAAGTCAAGATGTCGACCGGCCGGCGCCGGGGCACCGTCCGCAGCAGGCGGTGAAGCTGCCGCACACACGAGGAGACAAGCGATTCACATGACCAAGCAACCCGTGTCCGTCAATGGCGTCGTCCGTTGGAAGGACGTGGGACTCGACGAGGACGACAGCACCGAGACGAAGGACATGAAGATGGGTGTACTCCGCCAGGAGATCGGGGAGGTACTGCGCAGCGTCCGCCAGCGCCAGGGACGCACCCTCCGAGAGGTCTCCCACAGCGCCCGCGTCTCCCTCGGCTACCTCAGCGAGGTGGAGCGCGGCCAGAAGGAGGCCTCCTCCGAGCTGCTCGCGTCGATCTGCGCCGCTCTCGACATCCCGATGTCCCAGATGCTGCGCGAGGTCGCGGACCGCCTGGCCTACGCCGAGGGCCTGCTGGTCCCGGACACGGTGCCCAGCGATCTCACCGAGCAGTACTCGCGGGAGTTCGGCCGCGTCAACGGCGGCGAGGCCGCCGCGGCCGGCGCCCGCTGATCCGCCCGGGCGGCCTGCCGCCCGTCCACGACGTCCCGGAGGGCTCGTCGGTCCCAGGACCGCCGGGCCCTCCGGCCTGTGCCGGCCCGCCCGCGCGGATGGCAGGATGGACGGGCACGAGCCCCGGGCGGCAGCACGACGAAGGAGGACGCGGATGAGGCTGAGCAGCTTCTGGCAGCTCATGGCCGACGAGTTCGGTGCGGGCTACAGCAAGGTCCTGGCCCGGGACCTGGTGCTCGGGGAGCTCGGCCACCGCACGGCCGCCGAGGCCATCGAGGCCGGCGTCGACCCGCGGACCGTGTGGTTCGCCCTCTGCCGGGCGCAGGACGTCCCCGAGTCCCGCTGGTGGGGCGCGGACCGCCCGCCCCGCGACTGACGCGCGCCGGGTTCCCGGCGTGCCCGTGGACCCGGGAACGCTTCGAAGGTATATTCGAAGCAGTGGTGTGGACTGCACAGCCCGGCCCGTCCCGGGACGGTGCTCCCCGCTCCTCCCCAGACCCCGCGCGAAGCCTTACGGTGTCCGACGCCGGCGATACCGTGGAACACGAAAAGACCAGCAGCAACGGTTCCTGCCGCACCGGCGGAACCCCCGAACACGAGGTGGACCATGGCAGCCAAGGGCAGCAACAAGCAGAGCGCCGACCAGCAGTTCGGCAGCGACCGCGAGAAGGCTCTCGAGACCGTGCTCGCGCAGATCGACAAGAACTACGGCAAGGGATCGGTCATGCGCCTGGGGGACCGCCCGGTGACCAAGATCGAGACCATCCCCACCGGCTCCATCGCGATGGACGTCGCGCTGGGCATCGGCGGGTTCCCCCGCGGGCGCGTCGTGGAGATCTACGGCCCGGAGTCCTCCGGCAAGACGACCGTGGCCCTGCACGCGGTGGCCAACGTCCAGAAGGCCGGCGGCATCGCCGCCTTCATCGACGCCGAGCACGCTCTCGACCCGTCCTACGCCGAGAAGCTCGGCGTGGACACCGACAGCCTGCTGGTGTCGCAGCCGGACACCGGTGAGCAGGCCTTGGAGATCATGGACATGCTCGTGGGCTCAGGGTCCATCGACATCATCGTGATCGACTCGGTGGCGGCCCTGGTGCCCAAGGCCGAGATCGAGGGCGAGATGGGCGACAGCCACGTGGGTCTGCAGGCTCGCCTCATGAGCCAGGCGCTGCGCAAGATCACCGGCCGGCTCTCCCACTCGAACACCACCGCGATCTTCATCAACCAGCTGCGCGAGAAGATCGGGGTGTTCTTCGGCAGCCCCGAGACGACCACCGGCGGCAAGGCGCTGAAGTTCTACGCCTCGGTCCGCGTGGACGTGCGCCGCATCGAGACCCTCAAGGACGGGGCCAACCCGGTGGGCAACCGGACCCGGGCCAAGATCGTCAAGAACAAGATGGCTCCGCCCTTCAAGCAGGCCGAGTTCGACATCCTCTACGGGGAGGGCATCTCCACCGAGGGCGGGCTCATCGACATGGGCGTGGAGCACGGCATCGTGAAGAAGTCCGGTGCGTGGTTCACCTACGAGGGCGACCAGCTCGGACAGGGCAAGGAGAACTCGCGCCGGTTCCTCAAGGACAACCCGGAACTGGCCGAGGAGATCGAGCGCCGGATCCTGGTGAAGCTCGGTGTCGTCGAGGAGGCGGCCGAGGAGACCGAGGAGGAGCCGCCCGTGGCCGGGCTGCCCACCGAGGTCGCCGGCCCGGCCTTCTGAGCGGTCCGTGACCGAGAGCCCGTACGCACGCCGGCGCCGCCGGTCCTCCGCCCGCCACCGCGGGCCGGAGGGCCCGGCGGCGTCGTCGTCCCCCGCGCAGGACCCCCGGGAGGTGGCCCGGGCGATCGTCCTGCGCCAGCTCACCGCCTCGGCGAAGAGCCGCAAGCAGCTCGAGGACAAGCTCGCCGACCGCAACGTCCCCGAGGACGTCGCCCGGGAGGTGCTGGACCGGTTCGAGGAGGTCGACCTCGTCGACGACGCCCAGTACGCGGAGCTCTACGTCCGCTCCCGGGCGAGTGCCCGCAAGCTCTCCCGCTCCGCGATCCGGCGGGAGCTCGCCACCCGCGGGGTGACGGGGGAGATCGCCGAGTCGGCGCTCGAGCAGCGGACCGACGAGGACGAGCGGGAGGACGCCGCCGAGCTGGTGCGCCGCAAGCTCCCCGCCGGACTGGACTTGACGGACCGCGCCGCGCGGGACAAGGCCGTGCGGCGGCTGGTCGGAATGCTCGGCCGGAAGGGCTATCCGCCAGGGCTGGCCTTCGCCGTCGTGAAGGAGGAGCTCGAGGAGCGCTCCGGTGCCGCGGTCCGGGACGACAAGATCGGCGAGGAGTACCCGGGCACCCCGTGACCGGGTCCGCCGCGGTCGGCGAGGAGACCCCGGCCACCTCGTGAGCCCGGGACCGGGCCCGCCGGAGGTGGGCGGCGGCGCCGGTCCCGGGTGCCGGCGCCGTGCCCGTGCCGGCCGCCCGCGCGCCGGTGTCCGAACGCCCGCGCGGGCGGCGTCGGGGTCGACAGGACGGGCGCGGCCGGAGGCCCGTACAATTGACCGGTGATGTCGACCCCCGCAGCCCTTTCCCCGGACCCGACCGCGTCCTCCGCCGCACCCGCCCCGCGCTCCTACGAGGTGCGCACGTTCGGGTGCCAGATGAACGTCCACGACTCCGAGCGGATCACGGGTCTGCTCGAGGCCGCCGGCTACGTCCCCGCCGCCGGCGCCGAGCCGGACCTGGTGGTGTTCAACACCTGCGCCGTGCGCGAGAACGCCGACAACAGGCTCTACGGCAACCTCGGCCAGCTCGTGCCCGCCAAGAAGCGCAACCAGGACCTGCAGATCGCCGTCGGCGGCTGCCTGGCGCAGAAGGACCAGGACACCATTCTCGAGCGGGCGCCGTGGGTCGACGTCGTCTTCGGCACGCACAACATCGGCTCCCTGCCCACCCTGCTGGAGCGCGCGCGGCACAACGCCGAAGCACAGCTCGAGATCCTCGACGCCCTGGAGGTCTTCCCCTCGACGCTGCCCACCAAGCGGGACAGCGCCTACTCCGGGTGGGTGTCGATCTCCGTGGGCTGCAACAACACCTGCACGTTCTGCATCGTCCCCTCCCTGCGCGGCAAGGAGAAGGACCGCCGGCCTGGGGAGGTGCTCGCCGAGGTGCAGGCGCTCGTCGACGACGGAGCGGTCGAGGTCACGCTCTTGGGGCAGAACGTGAACTCCTACGGCGTCGAGTTCGGGGACCGCGGCGCGTTCGCGAAGCTGCTGCGCGCGTGCGGGCAGATCGCGGACCTGGAGCGCGTGCGCTTCACAAGTCCGCACCCGGCCGCGTTCACCGACGACGTCATCGACGCCATGGCGGAGACCCCGAACGTCATGCCGCAGCTGCACATGCCCCTGCAGTCCGGGTCCGACCGGATCCTGAAGGAGATGCGGCGCTCGTACCGCTCGAAGCGTTTCCTCGGCATCCTGGACACCGTCCGCGAGCGCATCCCGGAGGCCGCGATCACCACGGACATCATCGTGGGCTTCCCGGGCGAGACCGAGGAGGACTTCCAGGCCACCCTCGACGTCGTGGCCGCCTCCCGCTTCTCCTCGGCGTTCACGTTCCAGTACTCCGTCCGGCCCGGCACCCCCGCGGGGGCGATGGCGGACCAGGTGCCGAAGGCCGTGGTGCAGGAGCGCTTCGAGCGGCTGGTGGCGCTGCAGGACCGGATCGCCGCGGAGGAGAACCGGGCGGTCGTCGGCCGGCAGGTCGAGCTGCTCGTCACCGCCGAGGCCGGCAAGAAGTCCGAGCAGACCCACCGGCTCTCGGGCCGTGCGCGGGACCAGCGGCTCGTGCACTTCTCCGTCCCGCAGGGCGCCGAGGTCCCGCGGCCCGGCGACTTCGTGACGGTCGTCGTCACCGGCGCCGCCGCCTACCACCTCGTGGCCGACCCCCGGTCCCCGCAGGACTACGCGCTGCGGCGCTCGCGCGCCGGTGACGCCTGGGACCGCCGCCAGGCCGCCTCCTGCGGCGTACCCGCCGCCCCGGGCGCCACCGGGCCCGGACCGGTGAGCCTGGGCATGCCCGTCCTGCCCGTCCGGTGACTCCTGCGGACCTGCCCGTCGTCGCCGTCGTCGGGCCGACGGGCACCGGCAAGACCGCGCTGGGCGTCGAGCTCGCGCTGCGGCTGGGCGGGGAGGTGGTCAACGCCGACTCCATGCAGTTCTACCGCGGGATGGACATCGGCACGGCCAAGGCGACGGCGCAGGAGCGGCGCGGGGTGCCTCACCACCTCCTCGACGTCCTCGACGTCACCGAGGAGGCCTCGGTCGCGGACTTCCAGCGCGCCGCCCGGGCGTCCTTCGCCCGGATCCGGTCCCGGGGCCGCGTCCCCGTCCTGGTGGGCGGCTCGGGGCTCTACGTGCGCGCGGCCCTGGACGTGCTCGAGCTCCCCGGCACCGACCCCGCGGTGCGGGCCCGGATCGAGGTCGAGCTCGTGGAACAGGGCCCCGGTGCCCTGCGGGAGCGGCTGCGGCAGGTGGACCCCGAGTCCGCCGCCCGGCTGCAGGACGAGCGGCGGCTGGTGCGCGCCCTGGAGGTGTGGGAGCTGACCGGCCGCCCGTTCACCTCGTTCATGCCCCGCCGCGAGCACGTGGAGCCCACGGTGCAGATCGGCCTGGACGTCGAGCGCGCCGACCTGCACGCCCGGCTCGAGCAGCGGGTCGGGGCGATGGTCGAGGCCGGCCTGGAGGCCGAGGTGCGCGCGCTGGCGGCCCGTGGGCTGCGCGAGGGGCGCACGGCCTCCCGGGCTCTGGGCTACGGGCAGTTCCTCGACGTGGTGGACGGCCGGGCCACCGTGGAGCAGGCGGTCGAGGCCACCGTGGTGGCCACCCGCCGCTTCGCCCGCCGCCAGCTGACCTGGTTCCGCGCGGACCCCCGGGTGCACTGGCTGGACCCGTCCGGGCCCCGTGTCGTGGAGCATGCCGTGGGAATCGTCGAGCGGGCGGCGGCCGAGCCGGACTCCCCGGAGGCGGGCTGACGTTCAGTCCCGGGTGGCGCGACGCAGCCACCACCGGTCCGCGGCCGCCGCCGGCACGATCAGCCCCCAGGTCCAGGTCGCGATCCCGGGATCCCAGAACGCCACCGGAACGCTCAGGGCGAAGACCACCGGCGCGGGCAGGAGCGCCCGCAGCACGTAGCGATACAGGGCCGCGTCGACCACGGGCGCCATCAGACCGGCGTGCCACGCGTGAGCCCACAGCAGGTTCAAGGAGGCGTAGACGGCCGCCGTCACCGCGGCGTACAGCGCCACCGGCCACGGCGAGCTGCCTCCGCCGTAGTCGCTGAGCAGGCTCGTGGGCATCGGCAGTAGCGCGACGAAGAACAGCGACAGCAGATTCAGCCACTGCAGGCGCCGGTCGTAGCGGCGGATGACGGTGAACCGCCGGTGGTGGCTCATCCATGCCGTGCCGATGACCGCGAAGCTCAGGACGTAGGCAAGGAACGGCGACAGGTGCGCCCGCAGGGCGGCGTCCAGCTGAGCCGGGTCCAGATCCGCGGGGAGGATCAGCTCGAGCACCAGCAGCGTCATCGCGATCGCGAACACGGCGTCGCTGAAGAACACCGTCCGCTCGGTGGTGGCACCCGAGCCGAACAGCCGCCGGTACCGCTCGGCGGTCCCCTCGCGCTGTGCCGGGTCGGGGCGGTCCTCAGCGTCCATCGGGCACGCTCCCCGGGTGCTCCGGAAGCGGGCCCGGCCGCACGTCCACGACGGGCAGGTCACCGTCCGTCTCGATGGCGTCACCGCCGCCGTTGCGGGCGTGGTAGCCCGTCGAGAAGTGCCGGAGGACCTCCACCGGGGCACCTTGCGACCGCAGCGCGGACACGACGAGATCACGCTCCCCGTCGGTGTTCTCGGCGATCTTGTGCGTCACCTGCAAGGTGAACAGGGACAGCCCCACCCGCCGGTCGTAGCTCGCCGCGCCCACGAGGTCGACGACGACGCCCCCGGGCAGCCGCCACTCCGGCGGACAGGTCCAGAACCGCACGTGGTGGCGCCGGGCGGGGCTGCCCGCCACCTCGCGCTCAAAGGCCAGCGACTGCTTCCGCCCAAAGGCGAAGAGCGGGCTCACGGGCGCCGCCGGATAGCTGCGGCGCAGCAGCGACGCTCGGACGATGCGCCAGCCGGTCGCCACGGTCAGCGGATCCGCCGCCGTCCAACCGGCACCGAGCATCGCGGCGGACAAGCGGGCCGGGGTGCCGATCACCGCCACGTTGATCGGGTCACCCAGCAGGCCGTCCGCCGTCCGGGCCCGGCCGATGAAGTAGCCGGGGACGTAGATGCCGGTGAGCACCCGGTTGAGCCGGGGCAGCAGCACGTAGGCGCACAGCACCCAGATGGGCAGGAAGGCCCAGGCCAGGCGCCCGTCGTCGTCGACCTCCTCGAGGACGAGATGGTAGACGCCCCATCCTGCCAGGACGCTGGTCAGGAGGTGCCCGGTCCGGTGCAGCCACAGGACCGTGGTGGCACCCGGACGCCGGAGGCCACCCGGAGAGGCGGTCCGACCGCCCCGTGCCCGGTCCCTGCTCCGTGCGTCCACCCGGCGCTCCCCGTCCCCACGACCTCCGCGCGGCGCCCCGCCGGCGTGTCCCCAGGCTAGCGGGGGCACCGGCGCCGGAGGAAGGATGTGACCACCTGTGCGGCACCGTGCGGCCGGGCGGGGCGCGTATCATGACCGGGTGACGTCCGCACAGTCCCTGACCACCCGTCCCGCCCCCGCCCCGGACGACGCCTCCGGCCCCTGGGGGGCGCTGCGGGGACGCCGCTTCACGAAGGGCCACGGCACCGGCAACGACTTCGTGCTGCTGACCGACCCGCACGCGGAGCTGGCTCTGGACGCCGAGCTGGTGACCCTGGTGTGCGACCGCCACCGGGGGATCGGGGGCGACGGGCTGATCCGCGCCGTGCGCTCCGAGGCGATTCCCGAGGGGCGTGCCGTCCTGGAGGCGGTACCGGACGCCGAGTGGTTCATGGACTACCGCAACAACGACGGCTCTGTCGCCGAGATGTGCGGCAACGGCGTCCGGGTGTTCGTCCACTACCTGGTCCAGCGGGGCCTCGCAGAGGTCCCCGAGGGGGAGGTGCTGCGCATCGGCACCCGTGCCGGGGTGAAGACCGTGGCCCGCACCGACTCGGGCTACGCCGTGGACATGGGGCCGTGGACCTTCCTCGACGGGGACGCGGCCCGCGGGCGCGGCTCGGACGCCGTCGTGACGGCCGAGGGGCTCAAGGTCCCCCGCCCCGCGCTGTCCATCGGCATGGGCAACCCGCACACCGTCGTGGCGCTCGCGGAGGGGGAGAAGCTCGACCAGCTCGGGCTGCACACCGCTCCCGTCGTGCGCCCGGAGCCCCAGGACGGGACCAACGTCGAGTTCGTGGTCCCCGCCGACGGCGACGACGACGGCGTGGGCCGGGTGCGGATGCGCGTGCACGAGCGCGGCGTGGGCGAGACGCAGTCCTGCGGGACCGGCGCGTGCGCCGCGGCGGCCGCGACCCGCTTCTGGGGCGGCGCCACGGCGCCCGACCAGTGGCTCGTGCAGGTCCCCGGCGGGATCGTCTCCGTGACGTTCGTCCCCGCGCCCGACGGCGCCGAGCACGTGGTGCTGGCCGGACCGGCCGTGCTGGTGGCCGACGGCACCTTCGTCTGAGGCCCGCGGCCCGGCCGCCCAGGTTCGGCCCGGCCGCCCAGACCCGGTCCGGCACCTCCGGTCCCGCCCTACCCCTCCGGTGCGGTCGTGCCGCCCCGGCGCTCAGCCCCGCCGCTCGACGAGCAGGACCCGGAACCCCTTGTCGGTCGTGTGCCGGGAGACCCCGAAGCCGCTGCCCAGGGCGGTGCCGAGCCACTTCTGCAGCGAGTCCGCGCCGAGGTTCTTCTGCACCACCAGCCACGCCGCGCCGTCGTCGGCCAGCCGCGGCAGCCACCGGAGGAGCAGCTCGTGCAGCTGCTGCTTGCCGATCCGGACAGGCGGATTGGACCAGATGGTGTCGAACCGCCGCTCGGCGGGCACCTGTTCCGGGAGCAACGCCTCCACGTTAGCCAGGCCCAGGGCCAGGGCGTTGTCCCGGGTGAGCCTCAGCGAGCGCTCGTTGACGTCCACGGCCGTGACCCGGGCCTCCGGGGCGGACGCGGCGAGGCTGAGGGCGATCGGACCCCAGCCGCAGCCGATGTCCAGGAGCTCCGCCCCGGCGGGGTCGGGAACATTTTCCAGCAGCACGGACGTTCCCTTGTCGAGGCCCCGCGGGCTGAACACTCCGTTGGAGGTCTGCAGCACGACCTCCCGTCCCCGCAGGGTCACGGCCACGGACCGCCGCACCTCGGGTGCCGAGGGGTCCTCGGAGAAGTAGTGCTCGGTTTCCGGGTTCGGGGCCGCCGGGCCGGCCACGGGATCGGGGGAGTCGGGACGCGGTGCCATAGCGCCCCATGCTACCGACAGCGCGGGCCGGTCCCGCACCGGGATCCGGTGCCCTCCCGCCCGTGACGTCCGGCCCCGCCACTAGAATGTACCGATCAGCATCTCGTCCGAAAGGAACCATGACCCACCCCCGCGAAACCCCTGCCGAGCCCCGCACTGCCGCGGAGCCCGGGAACGGCCTGAGCCGGCAGGACCTGGAGGACGTCGTCGAGCGCGTGCTGTCCCGAGCTCGCGCCCGGGAGCAGGCCGCCGGGCAGGACACCGCCCCCGAGGACGGCTCCGCGACGCCGGGCCGGTTCTCCGGCCGGGCCCGCGAGCTCGCCGCCCCCGAGGACGGGCACAGCGTCCACGACGGCGACCAGCAGGACCTCGAGGAGCGCCGCGCCCTGCGCCGCGTCGCAGGCCTGTCCACCGAGCTAGAGGACGTCACCGAGCTCGAGTACCGCCAGCTGCGCCTGGAGCGCGTGGTGCTGGCCGGGCTGTGGACGGAGGGCACGCTCGCCGAGGCCGAGAACTCCCTGCGCGAACTGGCCGCTCTCGCCGAGACCGCGGGCTCCGAGGTGCTCGACGGCATCGTCCAGCGCCGGCTCAAGCCGGACCCGGCCACGTACCTGGGCTCGGGCAAGGCCAAGGAGCTGCGGGACATCGTCGCCGCGACCGGCGCGGACACCGTCGTCGTCGACTCCGAGCTCGCCCCCTCCCAGCGGCGCGGGCTGGAGGACGTCGTGAAGGTCAAGGTCATCGACCGCACGGGTCTGATCCTCGACATCTTCGCCCAGCACGCCAAGTCCAAGGAGGGCAAGGCCCAGGTCGAGCTCGCCCAGCTCGAGTACCTGCTCCCGCGCCTGCGCGGCTGGGGCGAGTCCCTGTCCCGCCAGGCCGGCGGTCGCGCCGCCGCCGGTGAGGGCATCGGCTCCCGCGGCCCCGGTGAGACGAAGATCGAGCTGGACCGCCGTCGCATCCGCACCCGCATGGCCAAGCTGCGGCGCGAGATCGCCGCCATGAAACCGGCCCGGGAGACCAAGCGGCTCAACCGCCGCCGCCACTCCGTGCCGTCCGTGGCGATCGCCGGGTACACCAACGCGGGCAAATCCTCGCTGCTGAACCGGCTCACGGACGCCGGGGTGCTCGTGGAGAACGCCCTGTTCGCCACCCTGGACCCCACGGTCCGCCGCGCCCAGACGCCGGACGGCATCGGCTACACGCTCTCGGACACGGTCGGCTTCGTCCGCTCGCTGCCCACGCAGCTCGTCGAGGCCTTCCGCTCCACCCTGGAGGAGGTCGCCGACGCCGACCTCATCCTGCACGTGGTGGACGCCTCCCACCCGGACCCGGAAGGGCAGATCCGCGCGGTGCGCCAGGTGTTCACGGACATCGACGCCCAGAACATCCCCGAGATCATCGCCCTGAACAAGGTGGACGCCGCCGACCCCTTCGTGGTCGAGCGGATCAAGCAGCGCGAGCGCAACGTCGTGGTGGTCTCGGCCCGCACGGGGGAGGGCATCGAGGAGCTCCGGCAGCGGATCAGCGAGTCCATCCCGCGCCCCGAGACGGTGCTGGACCTGGTGGTCCCGTACCAGCGCGGCGACGTGGTGAGCCGGCTGCACGACTGGGACGCGGAGATCCTGCGCACCGAGCACCTGCCCGAAGGCACCCACCTGCTCGTGAAGGTCCGCGAGGACCTCGCGGCCGAGCTCGCGGAGTTCGCCCCCGAGCACGCCCCCGGCTTCGGCGCCGAGAGCGCCTGAGCGCGTGGCCGCCGCATTCGTGGACGAGTCCGGGCAGGACGTCTCGGGCCTGCGCCCGGAGACCCTGCCCGGAGCGGAGGACGCCCTGGCCCTGCTGGACACCGCCGTGACCGCGATGGGCGGGCAGGTCCGGGACGGCCAGCGGCTGATGACCGCCAAGGTCGCCGAGGCCCTGGACCGGGGCCGGCACCTGCTGGTCCAGGCGGGGACCGGCACCGGCAAGTCCCTCGCGTACCTGGCGCCGCTCGTCGGGCACGCCCAGCGCGCGGACAAGCCGGTGATCGTGGCCACCGCGACGCTCGCGCTGCAGTCACAGATCGTGGGCCGGGACGTACCGCGCCTGCTGGCCGCGCTCGCGGGCGAGCTCGAGCGCGACGTGGACGTGGCCCTGCTCAAGGGCCGCAGCAACTACGCGTGCCTGCACAAGATCGAGGGCGGCTACCCGTCCGACGATGAGCCCGGTGCGCTCTTCGCGCTGCCCGACGCCGCCCCGCACCCCGGCGCACCGCAGCCCGAGGCCACCGAGAACACCGGGCGGCTGGGCCAGGAGGTGCAGCGCCTGCGGGAGTGGGCGCGCGAGACCGGGACCGGGGACCGGGACGAGGTGCTCCCGGGGGTCAGCGACCGCGCCTGGCGCCAGGTGTCGGTCACGGCCAAGGAGTGCCTGGGCCGCAGCTGCCCGCTGGTCGAGGACTGCTTCGCCGAGCTCGCCAAGCAGCGGGCCGGCGAGGCCGACATCGTCATCACCAACCACGCCCTGCTCGCGATCAACGCGTTCGAGGGCATCACCGTCCTGCCCGAGCACGACGTCGTGGTCATCGACGAGGCCCACGAGTTCCAGGACCGGGTCACGGGCGCCGTCACCGGCCAGCTCTCCGCGGCCATGGTGCGCTCGGCCGCCGCGTCCGCGCGCAAGCACACCTCCGCGAACCCCGACTCCCTCACCGCCGGTGCCGCCCATCTCGAGGCCGCTCTGATGGGCGCTCCCGCCGAGCTGCTGCACCGCGGCCTCGGGGACGCCCAGGCGGCGGCCGTGGCCCAGATCCGGGACGCCGCCCGCACCGTCATGACCGAGTCCAAGGCCGGCGCCGGGGAGAAGGACGGGGACGCCGGCCGGCAGATGGCCCGCTCCCGGGTGAGCGACGTCCTCGACCTGGCCGAACGGATCCTTGCCGCCGAGGAGCACCGCGAGGTGCTGTGGATCTCCCGGCAGGGCGGCTGGGAGACCGGCCGCGGCTACGTGCCCGCGGAGGACGGCGACCCGGCGACCCTGCACGTGGCGCCGCTCAGCGTGGCCGGCACCCTGCGGGAGGGGCTCTTCGACGGGCGCACCGTGGTCCTCACCTCGGCCACCCTGTCCGTCGGCTCGTCCTTCGACTCCGCCGCAGGTGCCCTCGGCCTGCGGGGCGAGGGCGCTCCGCGCTGGGAGGGCGTGGACGTCGGCAGCCCGTTCGACTACCCGAGGCAGGGCATCCTCTACCTCGCCGAGCACCTGGAGAAGCCCGGCCGCCGGCTCTCGGAGGCCCAGCTGGACGAGATGCTGGCCCTGCTGGAGTCGTCCAAGGGCGGGGCCCTGGGGCTCTTCTCCTCCCGCCGGGCGGCGGAGGAGGCGGCCGAGGCCCTGCGCGGGCGCACCGACCTGCCGATCCTGTGCCAGGGGGACTCCACGCTCGCGGGACTCGTCCAGGAGTTCACCGACGACCCGTCCACGAGCCTGTTCGGCACGATGAGCCTGTGGCAGGGCGTCGACGTCCCCGGGGCCTCGTGCCGGCTCGTGATGATCGACCGCATCCCCTTCCCTCGACCGGACGACCCGCTGGCCAGCGCCCGCAGCCGCGCCGCGGAGCGGGCCGGTGGCAACGGGTTCATGTCCGTCTCCGCGACGCACGCGGCCGTGCGGCTCGCCCAGGGGGCCGGGCGGCTCATCCGCGCGGGCGGCGACCGGGGCGTCGTGGCCATCCTGGACTCCCGGATCGCGACCGCACGCTACGGCGGGTTCCTCCGCGGGTCCCTGCCGCCGCTGTGGACCACCACGGACCGCTCGGTGGTGCTCGGGGCGCTGCAGCGGCTCTCCGTGGGCTGAGCCCGCAACGCGGTCGCCCGGAGCGCGTCCCGACCCGCGCCGGACCCGGACGAGGCCGACGCCCCGGCGGCACCGGGCCCGGACGGCACCGGGCCCCCCGGCGGCGGCGGAGGGCCCGGTGCCGGGGCGTGCGGCGGGTCAGAGGCTGCGCAGCACCGAGACGACCTTGCCCATCACGGTGGCGTGGTCGCCGAGGATGGGCTCGTAGCGCGTGTTCTGCGGCAGCAGCCAGGTATGGCCGTCCCGCTGGCGGAAGGTCTTGACCGTGGCCTCGTCGTCGAGCAGGGCCGCCACGATGTCGCCGTTGTCGGCGGCGCTCTGCCGGCGCACCACCACCCAGTCGCCGTCGCAGATCGCGGCGTCGATCATCGAGTCCCCCTTGACGCGCAGCATGAACAGCTCGCCGTGCCCGACCAGCTGGCGGGGCAGCGCCAGGACGTCCTCGACGGACTGCTCGGCCGTGATCGGCCCGCCCGCGGCGATGTGGCCGACCAGGGGAACCATCGTCACGTCCGCCGAGGTGGACAGCTCGGCCACGGCGTCGTGGGCGGCGGGGTGCGGGGTGCGGCCGGCCGGAGCCGTCACGACCTCGCGCGACGGCTCGGCGGACTCCGCCCCGGCGGTCCCGCGCAGCTGCAGGGGAGTGAGCACCTCCATGGCACGCGGGCGCTTGGGGTCGCGGCGCAGATAGCCCAGCTTCTCGAGCTGGGAGAGCTGGTGGGTGACGCTGGAGAGCGAGGCCAGGCCCACAAGGTCCCCGATCTCCCGCATGGACGGCGGGTAGCCGTGCTCGGCGATGGAGCGCTGGATGGCCTCTAGAATGGTGCGCTGACGCACGCTGAGCCCGCGGCTGCGCGAGCGCGCCCCGGGGCGGGCGCCCCGGGCGCGGGGCTCCTCGGGGGCGGGGGGCTGGGCCATGGGAGCGTCGTCCTTTCCCGTCCGGCTGCTGGTGCCGCCGGTCTGCGCGGTGCCGGTTCCGATGTCGGACCCGGGTGGTTCGATAAGTCCCGGTCGGAAAGCGCCGGGGGTTCACAGCGCGCGCCGGCCGGAGGCCCGAACCTGTTCTCAGCCTAGGCGACACGCCATGAGTGTTCAAACATATGTACGACCCGGTGTCGACAGCCTTCGCAGACACGTGCTAGACATGGGTCATCGGTATTCGAAAGTATGTTCGATCGAATGAAGGGCCCGCAGAGGCCGTCGACCGGACCGGTGTTCGAGATCGCCCGCTCCGTGCGGGAACGTCAAGGAGTTCATGTCATGAGTGCCAGTGCCACCCTCAGCTCCGTCGTCGCCCGCCGCCGCGAGTCCGCAGGAGCCGCCCGCGGCCTCGGCCGTGCGCTCCGGCGAGCCCGCCCCGGGCGCTCCGGCTCCAGCACCCCGCTGACCCTGACCCGCCGCGGCCGGCTCGTGTTCCTGGGGCTGCCCGTCCTCGCCGGCTCCGCCGCCCTGGTCGTGCTGGCCGTGATCTTCCTCGTCCCCTCCACGGCCACCGCCACGAGCGACCCCGTCCTGGGCTCCGGGACCGAGCAGACCACCGTGTTCCCCGGCCAGAGCCTGTGGGAGCTCGCCGTGGCCGCCGACCCGGACCGCGACCCCCGGGACGTCATGGACGAGATCGTGGAGCTCAACGACCTGGACAGCTCGGTGCTCGTGGCCGGACAGCTCCTCGAGGTCCCGGCCGCCTGAACGGTCCACCCGGACACGGCGCCGTCGTGCAGGTGTCCGGTCCAGGAGGCCGGAGCACCGCGCTGGAGCAGCGGACCGGAACAGAGGGACGGAGCAGGAGACCGGACAGGCCCCTGGACCGGGGCATCCGGGCGGAGCACTAAACTGTTCGGGTGACGCAGAACCTGGACCGACTCAACGCCCTCCCGCTCCGCGACGACCTGCGCGGCAAGACGCCGTACGGCGCCCCGCAGCTCGACGTCGACGTGGCCCTCAACACCAACGAGAACACCCATCCGGTCCCGGCGGACGTGCACGCGGCGATCGTCCGGGAGGTCACCGAGACGGCCTGGACCCTCAACCGGTATCCGGACCGCGAATTCACCGCCCTCCGCGCGGAGCTCGCCGCGTACCTCGGCCACGGGCTCGGTCCAGCGAACCTGTGGGCGGCCAACGGCTCCAACGAGATCCTGCAGCAGATCCTGCAGGCCTTCGGCGGCCCCGGCCGCACCCTGCTCACCTTCGTCCCCACCTACTCGATGTATCCGTTGCTGGCCTCCGGGACGCACACCGGCTTCGTCGCGGGGGCGCGCGCCGCGGACTTCGACCTGTCCGCGGAGTCCGCGGCCGAGCAGGTGCGCCGGCACCGCCCGGACGTCGTCTTCCTCTGCTCGCCCAACAACCCGACGGGCACGGCGCTGGGCGCGGACGTGGTCACCGCCGTGTACGAGGCGGGGGAGGAGTTCCGCACGGTCGTGGTGGTCGACGAGGCCTACGCCGAGTTCTCCCACGGCGGCACCCCCACCGCGCTCACGCTGGTCGAGGGCCGGCCCCGCCTGGTCGTCTCCCGCACCATGAGCAAGGCGTTCGCGCTCGCCGGTGCCCGCCTGGGCTACTTCGCGGCGGCGCCCGAGGTCGCCGACGCCGTGCGCCTCGTCCGGCTGCCGTACCACCTCTCGGCCGTCACCCAGGCCACGGCCCTGGCGGCGCTGCGCCACTCGGGGTCGCTGCTGGCCAACGTTGAGGACATCAAGATGCAGCGCGACCGGATCGTCGACGAGCTCAAGCGGCTCGGGCTCGAGCCCGCCGAGTCCGACTCGAACTTCGTCTTCTTCGGCGGCATGGAGAACTCCCGGGCCGTGTGGGAGGCGCTGCTCGAGGACGGAGTGCTCGTGCGGGACGTCGGGATCCCCGGCCACCTGCGCGTCACCGCCGGCACCGAGGCGGAGACCACCGCGTTCCTGACCAGCATGGAACGGATCGTCTCCGGCCGCTGAGGAGCCCGGGGACCGGGTCCCCCCGACCCGGTTAGCATGGAAGCAGACCACCACCACCGGGCCCGCGGCGCCGCCGCGCGGCCCGGCCCGGACCACCCGCGGCCCGCCGACGGCCGTGCCGCGCCCGCGAGGAGTTCCCACCGAATGAGCGACCAGACCACCACCGGCCCCCGTGCGCCCCGCCGCGCCGCACTCGAGCGGCGCACGAGCGAGTCCGCGGTGTCCGTCGAGATAGACCTCGACGGCACCGGCGAGAACGACATCGACACCTCCGTGCCGTTCTACGACCACATGCTGACCGCGCTGTCGAAGCACTCGCTGATCGACATGCGGATCCGGGCGACCGGGGACACCCACATCGACGTCCACCACACCGTCGAGGACACGGCGATCGTGCTCGGGGACGCCCTGCGCCAGGCGCTGGGCGAGAAGGCGGGGATCCGCCGCTTCGGCGAGGCCACCGTCCCGCTGGACGAGGCCCTGGCCAACGCCGTGGTCGACATCTCCGGCCGGCCCTACGCGGTGCACACCGGCGAGCCGGAGGGGCAGCAGTACCACCTCATCGGCGGGCACTTCACCGGCTCCATGGTCCAGCACGTCTTCGAGGCCCTGGCCCACCACGCCGGGATCTGCCTGCACGTCACGCTGCTGGCCGGCCGGGACCCGCACCACATCGCCGAGGCCCAGTTCAAGGCCGTGGCCCGCGCCCTCCGCCAGGCCGTGGAGCCCGATCCCCGCGTCCGCGGGATCCCGTCCACGAAGGGGGCCCTGTGAGCACCGACGGCACCGCCACGACCGACGGCGGCACGAGGCCCACCGTCACCGTCCTCGACTACGGCGCCGGCAACGTGCGCTCGGCCGTGCGCGCCCTCGAGGCCGCCGGCGCGGACGTGGTGCTCAGCGCCGACCCGGAGGCGGTGCTCGACGCCGACGGCCTCGTGGTCCCCGGTGTGGGCGCGTTCGCCGCCGTGATGGACGGACTGCGCTCCGTCGACGGGCTGCGCCTCATCGGTCGCCGCCTGGCCGGCGGCCGTCCCGTGCTGGGCATCTGCGTGGGCCTGCAGGTCCTTTTCGACTCCGGGGTGGAGCACGGCCAGGAGACCGAGGGCATGGGTGAGTGGCCCGGGGTGGTCGAACGGCTGAAGGCCGACGTGGTCCCGCACATGGGCTGGAACACGGTCGAGCCGCCCGCGGGCAGCGTCCTGTTCCGGGGCATCGAGGACCAGCGGTTCTACTTCGTGCACTCCTACGGGGTGCAGGAGTGGGACTTCCCGCAGAGCATCCAGAAGATGCAGCCGCCGCAGGTCACCTGGTCCGAGCACGGCGGGCGCTTCATCGCGGCCGTGGAGAACGGCGCCCTGTGCGCCACGCAGTTCCACCCGGAGAAGTCCTCCGAGGCCGGCATCCAGCTGCTGCGCAACTGGCTCGGCACCCTGCCGCGCACGGGACGCCTCGACCACCTCAAGGCCGGTGACCCCCTGGGCGGGGACACCCTGGCCGGCCGTCCGACCCTGGAGAGCCAGGGCGACGCGTGAGCGGAGCCGTCGTCATCATGGTGCTCGGGGCCTTCGTCGCCGGCGGCGCCATCTCGTTCCACCAGCAGCGCATGCCATCCTGGACGGTCGTGCTCCTGGCCGTGACGGCCGCGGGCCTGATCGGCTACGGCGGGTACGCCTGGTTCCAGGGCCGCTGAGCCCTTCCCTCCTGTCCGAGACCCCGAACCCCGAGAAGAGAGACCCCATGTCCCTGAGCGAGACCCCCCGCCTCCAGCTGCTGCCCGCCGTCGACGTCGCGGACGGCCAGGCCGTGCGCCTGGTCCAGGGCGAGGCCGGCTCCGAGACCGGGTACGGCGACCCGCTCGAGGCGGCTCTCGCGTGGCAGGAGGCCGGCGCCGAGTGGATCCACCTCGTGGACCTCGACGCCGCCTTCGGCCGCGGCGACAACATCGACGTGCTCCGCCGCGTCGCCGCCGAACTGAAGCTGCAGGTCGAGATGTCCGGCGGCATCCGCGACGACGCCTCGCTGGAGCGGGCACTGTCCCTGGACCCCGCCCGGATCAACCTGGGCACCGCGGCCCTCGAGAACCCCGAGTGGACGCAGAAGGTCATCGCCGAGCACGGCGACGTCATCGCGGTGGGCCTCGACGTGCGGGGCACCGTCCTCGCCGCCCGCGGCTGGACCGAGGACGGCGGGGACCTCTGGGAGGTCCTGGACCGCCTCGAGGACCACGGCTGCGCCCGCTACGTGGTCACCGACGTCACCAAGGACGGCACCCTCAAGGGCCCCAACCTCGAGCTGCTGCAGGAGGTCGCGACCCGCACCGACAAGCCCGTGGTCGCCTCTGGTGGCATCTCCTCCCTCGACGACCTCGCGGCCCTGCGCACCCTCGTGCCCTCCGGCGTCGAGGGCGCGATCGTGGGCAAGGCCCTCTACGCGGGCCGGTTCACCCTCGAGGAGGCCCTCGACGTGGCGGGCCGGCCGGGAGCGCGGTGACGGACCGGCCCCTCCCGGAGCACATCGCCGCCCAGCTCGCGGGCGCGGGCGGCACGGAGGACACCGGCGGCCAGGCCTGGGCCGGGCGCACACTGGGGGAGGGCACCAGCCACACCCACCGCTTCCCCGACGACGACGGCGCCGCTGCCCCGGCCGTGCTCCAGGCCCTCCAGGACCTGCGCGCGGGGACGGGGGACGAGTCCTCCGTGGTCGCCGCGTTCGCCGGGACCCGGGTCTTCGTGCCCGTCGTGGCCGAGGTCTCCGCCTCGACCGTGACCGGGGCAGGGCTCGTGGCCGACAAGGAGGCCGACATGGCGCTCGTGTCCCTGCGGGCCGCGGACGGCCGGCAGGTGCTGCCGGTCTTCAGCTCCACGGCGGCGCTCGCCGACTGGCACGACCAGGCACGTCCGGTGGCCACGGACGTCCGGCGGGCGGCCGTGGCGGCGGTCAAGGACGGCACCCAGCTGCTCGTGCTCGACCCCGGCGCGGCTCTCCCATTCGTCGTGCGCCGCCCGGCCCTCTGGGCGCTGGCGCGGGGCAGGTCCTGGACGCCCTCCTACCGCAGCCCGGCGGTCGAGGCGGCGGTCCGGCGCTGCGCCCAGGACCTGCCCGGGGTGCTCGGGGTGGGGACGGCCCCCGGGGACGGGGTGGCCGTGCGCACCGTGGATGGGACGGTCGTCCGGGGCGGCGGGGCGGGCCCCGAGCTCGCCGTCGTGCTGTCCCTGCGGGCCGGGCTCGACCGGGAGCAGCTGGACGACCTCGTCGCCCGCTTCCAGGCCCGGCTGAGCGTCGAACCGGCCCTCGCGGAGGACGTGGACTCGATGCAGCTGCGCCTCACGACGGCGGGCTGACCCGGGGAGCCCGGATCAGCCCGCGACGTCCGTGCCGACAGCCCTCAGGTGACCGGACCCGTGAACCGCTCGCCGGGTCCCTGACCGGGGGCGTCCGGGTAGCGCGAGGCCTCCCGGAACGCGAGCTGCAGGGTGCGCAGGCCGTCGCGCAGCGGAGCGGCGTGCTGCGAGCCGATCTCCGGGGCCGCGGCGGTGACGAAGCCGGCCAGCGCGGTGATGAGCTTGCGGGCCTCGTCGAGGTCCTTGAGCGCCTCGGCGTCCTCCCCGGCGGCGAGACCGCACTTCACCGCGGCCGCGCTCATGAGGTGCACGGCCGCGGTGGTGATGACCTCGATGGCCGGGACCTCCGCGATGTCGCGCATCTGCTCGTCGACGGCACTGACCGTCTCCTGCGGGATCTCCTGGCCGGACCGTGCGTCGTCGTCGAAGCGGTAGGTGTTCTCGGAAGTCATGGCCCAACTCTGCCACACCGCCCTCGGCCGACCGGACCCTTCTGCCGCCGCCGGCACTATCCTGCAGGGGAGGCCGGGGACCGGCCGGAAGGAGGCGGGGCGCCGTGTGGGTCGGCTGGATCGAGTTCGACGTGCTCCTCGGGGACGTCCACTCCCTCAAGGGCAAGCGCTCCGTGGTGCGTCCCCTCGTGGCCGAGCTGCGCCGCCGGTTCCCGGTGACCGCAGCCGAGGTCGGCCACCTCGAGCTCCACCGCCGGGCTCTCGTGGGCACCGCCGTGGTCGCGGCGGACGCCGCCCGGCTCGTGGAGGTCCTTGACGAGGTCGAGCGCTTCGTCGCCGCCCGGCCGGAGACGGAGCTGCTCTCGGCCCACCGGGCCCTGCACAGCACCGAGGACGCGTGACGCCCCGCACGACCGTCGATTCCCGAACCCGCGGCCCATGGGCTAGACTGGTCGGCAGTGTGCAAGTGGAGGAGACTCCCACCCGCGCCGGCCACGGTCCCCGATCCTCTCGGACGACCGGCTCACGGCCGCCGGGTCCGCGACGACATCGTCCGCACGACGGCACGGCCGGAAACATCCGCGCCCGCTCCGTCATGCAGCGCGTCACCCCTGTGTGACGCACCGATGAGCCTCCGCTTGCCGACCGCAGCGGGGGCTTTTGTCGTTGCGGACCGGACCGAACCATGAGGTCCCCGGAAACCTCCGGGCGACCACGCAGAGCATCAGGAGCACGGCATTAGCGATCCACGTATCAATGACAGAATCCGAGTCCCCGAAGTCCGTCTCGTCGGACCCGCAGGCGAGCAGGTCGGCATCGTCCGCGTCGAGGACGCACTGAGGCTGGCCCGCGAATCGGATCTCGATCTGGTCGAGGTGGCGCCCAACGCCAAGCCGCCGGTGGCCAAGCTCATGGACTTCGGCAAGTACAAGTACGAGGCCGCGGTCAAGGCCCGGGAGTCGCGCAAGAACCAGACGAACACAGTCCTCAAAGAGGTCCGGTTCCGGCTCAAGATCGACACCCACGACTACGAGACCAAGGTCGGCCACGCCAAGCGGTTCCTCGGGTCCGGCGACAAGGTCAAGGCCATGATCCAGTTCCGCGGTCGCGAGCAGCAGCGTCCCGAGATGGGCGTCCGCCTGCTCGAGCGCTTCGCGAACGACGTCGCCGAGGTCGGCGCGGTGGAGTCGAGCCCCCGGGTCGACGGCCGCAACATGGTGATGGTCGTGGGACCGCTGAAGAACAAGGCCGAGGCCAAGGCCGAGGCGCGCCGCCAGAAGCAGCGCGACGAGGCGAAGGCCGAGAACGAGCGCAAGGCGAAGGACAAGATCGACACGTCCTCCGCGGCCCCCGTGACCCAGTCGATCGGGGACGCGTTCCCGGCCGAGCTGCGCGAGCGGGCCGGGCAGGTCGAGGAGCCGGTGCAGCAGCCGGTCCCGGAGCCCGAGGTCCAGGAGCCGGCACCGGCCCCGGAGACGGCGCAGACCGCCGCCCTCGAGCCGGAGGCCGCAGAGGTATCGGCGCCCGAGGCCGTCGAGACCCCGGCGCCCGAGGTCGTCGAGACTCCGGCGCCGCAGGCCGCCCCGAAGCCGCCGGCTCCCAAGGCCCCGGCTCCGCAGGCCCCGGCGCCCAAGGCTCCGGCCGCCGGGCCGAAGGCCCCCCGGCCCGGCCCCAAGCCGGGCGCCAAGCCCGGGCCCCAGGCCTGAGCGGCGCACGACCTTTCGCGCGAGCGGAACAGAACAGACAGCGCCCCGTGGCGTGCAGCCGGTCCCGGTTGCGCCCCGGGGCACCGTGGAGGTGCGGCGGACGTCGTCGCGCCCTCCGGTGGCCACCACCGGACGAATCGCAAGGAGAGCGGCCTACATGCCGAAGATGAAGACCCACAGCGGGGCGAAGAAGCGCTTCAAGCTCACCGGTACCGGCAAGGTGAAGCGCCAGCAGGCCAACCGCCGCCACTACCTGGAGCACAAGTCCTCCCGGCTGACCCGTCGCCTGGCCTCCGACCAGATCGTGGCCCCCGGCGACGCCAAGGTCATCAAGAAGATGCTGGGCAAGTAGTCCCCACCGCATCCGTTGGGGAGCCCGTCTCCCCGCCCCGCACAGAATTGACCTCCCGGCCGCAAGGTCCGGGACCGAAGTGAATGGAGTACACACGTGGCACGTGTGAAGCGGGCGGTCAACGCCCACAAGAAGCGCCGGGAAATCCTCGAGCAGGCCTCCGGCTACCGCGGCCAGCGCTCGCGCCTGTACCGCAAGGCGAAGGAGCAGGTCACCCACTCGTTCGTCTACAGCTACAACGACCGCCGGAAGCGCAAGGGCGACTTCCGCCGGCTGTGGATCCAGCGCATCAACGCCGCGGCCCGCGCCAACGGCCTGACCTACAACCGCTTCATCCAGGGCCTGAAGGCCGCCGAGGTGGAGGTCGACCGCCGCATGCTCGCCGAGCTGGCCGTCAACGACCAGCAGGCGTTCGCGGGCCTGGTCGAGATCGCGAAGAACGCCCTGCCGGAGGACACCTCCGCGCCGCGCGAAGCCGCCGCCTGAGCCCAGTCGGAGCAGTGAACCTCACGGAGCGCCTGGCCGCCCAGCCGATGTCCAACCCCCGAGCCGATCGGGTCAAGGACGTCGCGGGACTGGCCGGGCGCTCCGCGCGTTCCAAGCGCGGTCTGTTTCTCGCCGAGGGCCCGCAGAACGCCCGCGAGGCTCTCGCCCGGCACCTGGAGTCTCCGTGCGTGGACGCCGTCTACGTCACCGAGGACGCCCTGGACCGCCACCCGGACGTCACCGCCCTCCTGGAGCGCGCGGCCGAGGACCGCTCCGTGTTCGTCCGACTCGTGACGCGGGAGGTCCTCGCCGCCATGAGCGACGCGGTGACCCCGCAGGGCGTCGTCGTCGTGTGCCGACCCCTCGACACGGACCTTGGGACCGTGCTCGCCGCCGGGCCCCGGCTCGTGAGCGTGCTGGCCCGGGTGCAGGACCCCGGCAACGCCGGCACCGTCCTGCGCGCCGCGGACGCCGCCGGCGCGGACGCGGTGGTGCTCACCGCCGGCAGCGTGGACGTCTACAACCCCAAGACCGTGCGCTCGACCGCCGGCTCCCTCTTCCACCTTCCCGTGGTCGTGGGCGCCGACCTGCCCGCGCTGCTCGCGGCCGCCCGCGCTGCCGGGTGCGGCGTGCTGGCCGCCGACGGCCACGGGGACGTCGACCTCGACCGGCTCCAGGACGTCTCCGCGGCACGCGCCGCCGGTGCGGACGGCGTCGACAACGAGTACGACCTGGCCCGGCCCACCGTGTGGATCTTCGGCAACGAGGCCCGGGGGCTGTCGGAGGCGGAGAAGGCGCTGGCCGACCACCGCGTCGCCGTGCCGGTGCACGGCCGGGCGGAGTCCCTCAACGTGGGCACTGCCGCCACCGTGTGTCTGTACGCCTCGGCCCGCGCCCAGCGGCGCCCCGGGGGCCGGGGGCTGAGCCCGTGACCGCACCGCTGCCCGCCGCTCACCGCACCCAGGTGGTCGGTGCCGCCCTGCTCGACGACGCGCGCCGCCCCACGGCCTTCCTCGCCGCGCAGCGGGCCTACCCCGGGGCCCTGCGGGGCCTGTGGGAGTTCCCCGGCGGCAAGCAGGAGCCGCACGAGAGCTGCGAGCAGGCCCTGGTGCGGGAGTGCGCCGAGGAGCTCGGCGTGGACGTCCGGCTGCTCACGGAGGTGCGCGGACCGCACGCCCAGGGCTGGCCGCTCAAGGACACCGCGGCGATGCGGGTCTGGACGGCCGTGGCCGCCGGCGGCGACCCGCGGCCCGTGGTGGGGGAGGACCACCTGGCCGTGCGGTGGCTTCCGCTCGACGACCCCGCCGCCGCGCTCCAGCTCCCCTGGATCCCGGCCGACGTGCCCATCGTGCACGCACTGCTGGAGCACCTCCGGGCCTGAGTCGCCCGCCGCGGCCCCGCGTTCACTCCCACCGTCACTGGATCCGGCAGAACGCACCGGCATCGCCTCGTCAGCGTCGGCGGCCGGCGGGCGAATTGGACTCCCTCACGAGGCCCTCGTTTCTCTCCACCGGCCCGGGCGCCCGTGCCTGCTCCGACACGGTCTGCTCGACCGGCAGCAGCACCGAAGACGACCTTGGCTGCCTCACGCGCGCTGTCGCGCGACGGTCCAATCCGCCGTGGCCCTGACAGTCCGCGAGGAGAAGGTTCTCATCGCAGACGCACGGGGAAGGAGAGCGCTGAAAAGGTGATGAGACGCCATATCAGCACGAGCATCGTCAGTTCCCACTTCGCCCGTCTCGTGGCCGAGCTTGCAGCCCTGAATCGGGATGTACCGGACGTGCAGGCCGACGGAACGGAACGCGTTCGACGCACCAGCTGATGTATGACAAGTCAAGGGACGCGAGACGTCTCGTGAATAGGGTTCCCGATTCCTATTCCGGAAGGAGTGGATGTGGGGTTGCGCTTCCCGCAGAGCTATTGATGGCCCTATCACTCACCCGTGCTTCAAGTGGTGAAGCCTTGTAAATGTGAAGTACGGTAACGGTATGACGTATGCCATCCGGATCCTGGACCAGCTTCTTGAAGTCAGCGTTGTGCTGCAGCAGGACATGTCTCGTGCCTTTGAGGGCACGGGATTGACCACAGCGCGCACTCATCTGTTGTGGGAGCTGCACCGGATGGGGCCCTCCACCCAGCAGGCCCTGTCAAGGGTGCTGCAGGTCAGTGCCCGCAATGTCTCGGGCCTGGTGGATGCCCTGGAAGGGGCCGGGTATGTACAGCGCCAGCCGCATCCGGGGGATCGGCGGGCATTTTTGGTCACGCTCACCGACCGAGGGGAACAAGCCATGGCGACGATGGAGGCCGAGCACCAGGAGCTGGCCCGGCAGCTGGTGACCGGGCTGGGCCCCGAGCAGGCGGGTGCCCTGGAGGAAGGGCTCGCGCACGTGCTGCAACGACTGCACGGGTTGGTGGCCGAGGCTTCTGCCGGCGGGTCGGAGGCCGGGCGATGAGTGCGACCACGGTGGAGGCTCAGCGGTCTTGGTGGCACCGAGCGGTCTATCTGGGGCGGCGGGCCGTGCAGATGGAGATTGCCGTCTGGCGCAGCATCTACCGCTTCCTTCTGCGCCGGCCCCGGGTCCCAGCCGGGGCGGTCGGGTTCACCTACCACCAGCCGGTGCTGCCCCTGCTGATCGGCTTCCTGGTCGCTTCGGCGATTGAGCTGGTGGCCGTGGATCTGCTGGTGCAGCAGTGGCCGCTGGTGCGCATCCCGCTGCTGGTGGTGGGCATCTGGGGGCTGCTGTGGATGCTCGGGCTTCTCCTCGGGTACCTCACCCGTCCCCATGCCGTGGGGCCGGCGGGCATCCGGGTGCGGGACGGGGCCGAGATCGACATCGCGGTTCCCTGGGAAGCGGTGGAGTCCGTGGCGCAGGTGAGCGACGCGGGCAAGCCTGCCAAGGTGGCCGACACCGCCGATGGCCGGGTTCTGTCCCTGTGGATGCAGCAGGCCACCAACGTCGAGGTCGTGCTGGCCTACCCGGTGCGGGTCCGGTTGCCGCAAGAAGTGGAAACGGTGGACGTGCTGTGCTTCCACGCCGATGAGGCCGAAGACTTCATGTCCGCGGTGCGCCAGCACATCTGAATCCTGCGTCCCGGGTGCGGCCGGCACCCGGGGCGCAGCTCATTGCTTCAGTTCTTGGTGTGGCCGCTGGCGGGGGAACTCTGGGCTACGGAACCGGTGATCTGGTGCATCAGGGTTGCAATGTCCGAGGCGATCCACTTCTCGGCCAGGCGCCCATCGGTGACCCGGTACCGCTCGATGCTGTCGTAGCGCACCTCCCGTCCGGTGGGGGCCACCCCCTGGAACTCACCGCGGTGGGTTCCGCGGAACATCAGGCGTACCGCGACACGGTCCTCCTGGCCGAAGACGTCAAGGATCTCGGCGTGGAGATCGGGGAAGGCTTTGAGCATCATCTCCACGTTGGTCTGCCAGGCCTGGTATCCGTGCGGGACTGTAAGAAAAACGGTGTGTGAGGGTCCGGCCTGATCCGAAAGGAGACGGCAATGACCGACTTCACGACTGACAGGACAGAGGAGATGATCGATCCCGTGACGGGAGAGATCATCGATCAGAAGGAACTCGCCGAACGCCTGCTGGCCCAGGCCAAGGAGCAAGGCGTGAGCCTGGTGGGTCCCGGTGGCCTGCTGAACCAGCGCACGAAGAACGTCCTCGAGACCGTGCTCGAGGCGGAGCTGACCGAGCACCTCGGACACGATCACGGGCAGACCCCGATCGCGGCCAGCATGCGCAACGGGACCCGGGTGAAGACCGTGCTGACCGAGATCGGCCCCGTTGAAATCGAGGTGCCGCGGGACCGGGACGGGTCGCTCACACCGGTGATCGTGCCCAAGGGCAAGCGGCGCCTGGACGGGATCGATCAGATCGTGCTTTCGCTGTCGGCCCGCGGGCTGACCACCGGGGAGATCGCCGCGCACTTCGAGGAGGTCTACGGGGCGAAGGTCTCCAAGGACACCATCAGCCGGATCACTTCAGAAGGTCGCCGGCGAGCTGGCCGAGTGGTCCTCCCGTCCGCTGGACCCGCTCTACCCGGTGCTCTTCGTCGACGCGATCGCCGGTGTTGGTCCGCGACGGGCAGGTGCGCAACACCCCGTTCTACGTCGTCATGGGCGTGACCGTGCACGGGGACGCGACATCCTCGGGATCTGGGCCGGCGACGGCGCCGAGGGCGCCCGGTTCTGGCTGCAGGTGTTCTCCGAGTTGAAGAACCGGGGTGTCGGGGACGTGTTCATCGCTGTCTGCGACGGGCTCAAGGGCCTGCCGGAGGCGATCAACACCACCTGGACGCAGACGGTGGTTCAGCAGTGCATCGTGCACCTGATCCGCAACTCCTTTCGCTACGCGGGCCGCCAGCACCGTGACGGGATCGTCAAGGCGCTCAAGCCGGTCTACACCGCCCCGTCCGAGGCCGCGGCGAAGGACCGGTTCGCTTCAGTTCAAGGCCCAGTGGCGCCAGCGGTATCCGGCGATCGTGCAGCTGTGGGAGTCCTCCTGGGCTTCAGTTCGTGCCGTTCCTGGACTACGGAGCCTGTTGCAGAATCGGGTGTCGTCGGGGCGTGGTGTGTCGGTGGTGGGCGGGGGATGATGTGGCATGGCCAAGTCGTATCGCCCGGTGCTCCGGGACCAGCCGATGCTGTTGCCGGTGGATCTGCGGGAGTGGCTTCCGCAGGATCACCTGGTCTGGTTCGTGCTGGAGACCGTCGAGGCTCTCGACATCACTGCTCTGGAACGCACCCGGCGTCGTGGCGGGCCCGGCGCTGCTGGTTACGACCCGCAGATGCTGCTGGGACTGTTGGTCTACGCGTACTGCCAAGGGGTGCGGTCCTCGCGGGCGATCGAGCGGATGTGTCTCACGGATGTGGCGTTTAGGGTGTTGTGCGCCCAGGACGGCCCGGATCACACCACGATCGCCAGATTCCGCGCCGATTCCCAGGACGCGTTCACGGAGTTGTTCGCGCAGGTCTTGATGATCGCCGCCCGGGCCGGGCTGGGCCGGTTCGGCACGGTCGCGATCGACGGCACCAAGATCGCCGCGAACGCCTCGATCGACGCCAACCGTGGCCAGGACTGGTTCGATCGGCACGTCGCCGGCGTGGTCGCCGAGGCCCAGGAGACAGACCGGGCCGAGGACGCCGCAGCGGGTGATGGGGATGGCGACGACCGCCCGGATCGGGTGCCCGCCGATCTGGGGGACCGCACCCGGCGGCGGGAGAGGATCCAGCAGGCCTCCGAAGAGCTCAAAGCCCAGCGGCAACGACGCACCCGGGATCAGGCCGAGCACGAGGCCGCCGCGTTGGCGAGGCGCCGCCGCTCGGAGCAGGGACAGCCGGTGGTCGGCCGGATCCCGAACGGGCCGCACCGGCTCGCCGAGGCACGGGCGCACCTGGTCCGGGAGATCACCTCGCATCAGGCGAAGCTGGACCGGTACGCCGCCCTGGTCGCGGCGGGTAGGAAACCGATGGGGCGTCCGCCGGTGCCGATGGCCGAGAGCACGAGGGTGGCGCGGGCTCGCCGCGTCGTGGCCAATGCCGAGGCCGCCGCCGCCGCAGCCGCCGTGGAGCCGGTCCCGGCCGGGAAGGGGCTGCCGAAGGTCGTGGCGAACACCACCGACCCGCAATCGCGGATCATGCCGACCCGTCGAGGATTCCTGCAGGGCTACAACGCCCAGGTCGCGGTCACCAGCGATCAACTCATCGTCGCGGTGCAGGTGGGACAGACACCGAACGATCAAGGCTGCTTCACCCCGATGATGGACGCCGCCCAGCGCGTAGCAATACGGATGCACGCCCACACCGGCAGCCCCGATCACGTGGTGGGCACCGTGCTGGCCGACGCCGGGTACAACAGCGACGCCAACCTCACCGCTGCAGGACCGGACCGGTTGATCGCCTTGGGCAAGCGGCGCGACGACCAGCGCGCCGCGGCCCAGGAACCGGCACACGGGCCGCCCTCAGCGGAGGCGACCCCGCGTGAGGCCAATGCCCACCGGCTGCGCACCCGTGCAGGCCGCGATCTCTCCAAGCGTCGAGCAGCGACGGTGGAACCTGGCATCGGCAATCTGAAGAAGATCATCGACCGGTTCTCCCGCCGCGGCCTCGATCGCGCCACCAGCGAGCTACACCTGGCCGCCACAGCGTTCAACATCCTCAAAATCCACCGAGCAACCCCCACCGCCTGAAGGCAGGGGTCCTGGACCCCGTCCTCGGCGCGGCCCGGGGCCGGCCCCTCGTCATCATCGACTCGGATCAGCTTTGGACCGGCTCCTGCAGGCGGATTCTGCAACAGGCTCTACGACGTGGAGATCCGGCGGGTGATCTGCTCGACCAACGCGATCGAGTCCCTCAATGCCCGGTTCCGACGCGCGGTACGGGCCCGGGGCCACTTCCCCAACGAGCAGTCCGCGATGAAGACCCTGTACCTCGTAGTACGAAGTCTGGACCCGAAGGGCACCGGGCAGACACGATGGGTCACCCGGTGGAAGCCGGCGCTGAACGCGTTCGCGTTTCCCCTTCGCCGGACGGTTCGAGAGAACCACTCACTGATGAAAACCGCCGGACCCCACACACCGTTTATCGGACAGTCCCGGGTCCGGCAGTGCTTCAGCGTGCAATGCAGCGTCTGGCCTGACTCGTGCCACTTGAGGGGTGCTGGTTGGCTCGGCTGGTGTTGTCGCTGGTCAGGGTCTTGTGGTGGGGGTCGGCGACACACTAATGGTGTGGGTAGGGTCGGATCGTGGTGTTCGTGCGCAAGGTCCGGACGGCGTCGGGGGCGACGGCGGTGCAGATCGCTGAGCGCCGAGGCGGTCGGGACAAGGTCCTGGAGCACCTGGGGTCAGCGCACACCGAGGCCGAGCTGACCGCGTTGCTGGAGGCGGCTCGGGTGAAGATGCACCCGGGTCAGAGCGAGCTTGACCTGAGCGCGGGCGCGGTGCCGGCGGGGCAGTCGATGATCACCGGCAAGTGCAGCGCGGTGCTGTGGCATGTCCTGACCAGCGCGTACGCCAAGTTGGGGTTCGATGCCCTGGACGATGAGGCCTTCAAGGCGCTGGTGCTGGCGCGGATCGTGGAACCGACGAGCAAGGCCGACTCACTGCGGGTCCTGGACGAACTCGGTGTGCCGCACGCGTCGCTGCGCACGATGTTCCGGTGCCTGGCCCGCGCTCAAGAGCGCGGCTACCGCGACCAGGTCGCGGCGGCGTGCTTCGCCCACGCCGCCGGCCACGGGGACCTGTCGCTGGTCCTGTACGACGTGACCACCCTCTACTTCGAGGCCGAACAGGAGGACGAGCTGCGGAAGGTCGGTTACTCGAAGGAACGGCGCGTGGACCCGCAGGTCGTCGTGGGGCTGCTCGTGGACTGTGCCGGGTTCCCCCTGGAGGTCGGGTGCTTCGAGGGCAACAAGGCGGCAGACCACCACGATCCTGCCGATCATCGAGCAGTTCCAGCAACGCCACAGCCTGGCCGACATCGTGGTGGTCGCCGACGCGGGCATGCTCTCCTCGGCGAACCTCAAGGAGCTCGATGCGGCCGGGGTGCGGTTCATCGTCGGCTCGCGGGTCACCAAAGCCCCGGGCGACCTCGCGTCTCATTTCCGGTGGCACGGGGATGCGTTCACCGACGGGCAGATCATCGACACCATCACCCCGCGTGTGGCCACCGCCAAGGCGGCGTCCGTCAACGACGACAACAAACGCGCCGAACCCGTCGGGGACCCCGCGGTGCACGAACGAGCGTGGCGGGCAGTATGGGCGTACTCCGCCAAGCGCGCCACACGGGACCGGGCCACCCTCACCCTGCAGGAGAACCGCGCCAAGGCCGTCATCGCGGGCGAGAAGCCAGCCCGTACACCGCGGTTCGTAAAGACGGTGAACGGGTCGACGAGCCTGGACGAGGACGCTGTGGCCCGCGCCCGCAGCCTGGCGGGGCTGAAGGGGTACGTCACCAACCTGCCCGTTGTGACCGTGCCCGCAGCAGAGGTGATCTCCTCCTACCACTCGTTGTGGCAGGTCGAGGCGTCGTTCCGGATGAGCAAGACCGACCTGCGAGCCAGGCCCATGTTCCACCACGATCGCGACGCCATCGAAGCCCACCTCACCATCGTCGTCACGGCCCTGGCCGTTGCCCGCCACCTGCAGGACCAGACCGGGATGAGCATCAAAAAGATCGTCCAGGCACTACGCCCGCTGCAACAGGTCACCGTCGTCATCGCCGGCCATCCCCACGTCGCCGCCGACCCACTGACCGACACCGCCCGTGAGATCCTCACCGCCACCGGCACCGAATGGCCAACCCACTAAATTGGCACGACTCGGGTAAGAGGTTCCGACGATAGGTCATGGTCGCCGAGCAGGTCAACGTCCTGCAGAACGCGACGAACCCGCGAACTCATTGGACTCCGGTTGTCATCGTTGACGGAGCCAATGTCGTGGGCAGTCGCCCCGACGGCTGATGGCGTGATTGAGCGGGCGCAACCCGGCGGCTTCATGATCAGTTCGCAGCCACTGATGTGGCGGACCAAGACGAGATCGTGCTGGTCCTCGAGGCCTACGCGAAGCGTGGCCGCCGTGCGCCGGTCAAGAGGGACACGTACGTACCGTTCACGCCGCAAGGTCAGGCGACGACGCGATCGTTTACGAGGTGCATAGTCAGATCGCCCTCGACGAAGGGCGGTGTCACCGTGGTGACGGTGGACCGGGGCTGCGCGACCGGGTTAAGGCGGCTTGCGCTGGCAGCACAAGCCCCGGTGGCTTCTCGACCAGCTCTGATCGGCGAGCCGATCGGAGCTGTTTCGTCATGGACCACATGCAACCCCCAGGACGAGCGCAAGGCAAGTGCCGGCGCCGGGCGCGTCATAGGGCCGTCACCGAGCGTCTCCCGCGCCCCGCGCGGTACGGTTTGATCCATCCACGCCGATGCCCTCGTCTCGGGCACCGGAAGCGGGTTCTGGTGTCCCGCACCACAGCTAAGTGAGGCCGCAGATGAGTTATCGCGATCGGACCGATGGAGGCGTCCAACCTTACTGGCCGCTTGGCATGTTTCAAGTGCGGCTTCCGTTCGTCCACTACCGCTTTGAGTGGCCGGATTACTTGCAGGGATTACTGATGTGCGCGGTGGACTTGGCCGCGATTGCGTTGATGACCGAGCTACTTGGAATGCCGTTCGAGGCTGCCTTGGCCGTGGTCATCCTCAATGGAGTGTTGTACCTGGCGCACCATCTGCTAGGTGATCCCGTAGTCCCTGGCTGGATCACTCCGGCAATCCCACTGCTGATTGCTTACGTCGCGACGTTTGAAGAGGGTGAGCAACGGGTCTTCGCCCTGATCGCGTTTCAATTGACGCTCGGGGTGTTCGCCGTTGCTCTCGGCGTCACCGGGCTGGCGACGAAAGTCGTCCGGATCCTCCCGCCAGCGCTCAAGGCGGGGATTGTCATGGGCGCCGGCCTCGCTGCGGTCATCACGGTATTTGACGACGGGGGACGCTTTCACACCTTTCCGTTCACTATTTCGATCGCCGTCGGCCTGGCGTTCTACCTCCTCTTTTCGCGTCACTTCGCGAATTTGAAGGCCACGAGCCGCTTCTGGCGCCGATTCGGTAATCTCGGCATCTTCCCCATCATCGCGCTGGCCATCGTCATCGCCCCGCTCTTCGACGAAGCTCCCTGGCCGCAAATCGAGTGGGGTCTAAGCAACCCGGACTTCGGTACGCTCTGGTCGCAGTACACGGTGTTCGGTCTGGGCTTTCCCCCATTGTCGATGTTCCTGACCGCCATCCCCACGGTTCTGGCGACATACATCGTATTGTTCGGTGATGTCCTGCAGGCTCGCGCCTTGTTGGACGAGGCCGATGAGTCCCGGCCGGACGAAAAGGTCATCTACGACCCCAGCCGGGCACACGCCATCTTCGGCGGGCGCAATGCGGTGATGAGCATCATCGGGCCAGATGTCGCCATGTGCGGCCCGCTTTGGGCGGCGATGCACGTGGTGATCGTCGAGCGATACAAGGATGGCAAGGCCGCGATGCACTCCATCTTCGGTGGTAGCGGCTCGTTCCGGTGGGGTACAAACACAGGTTTGCTTCTGATGCCCGTCGTCACCTTGGTGGAGCCCATCCTCGGCGTCGCCTTGGCACTCACACTGTTGATCCAGGGGTATGTCAGTGTCCGGATCGGGATTATGGAGGCCAGGAGTCAGCGGGACCTCGGGATCGCCGGAGTGACCGGTGCAGTACTGGCCACTCAGGGAGCAACGTGGGCCTTCGCGGTCGGCATCGCGCTGTGCCTGCTGGTTTATGGGAGGGACTTCTTCTCAGGTGAGGACGACGGCACCTTCGCCGAGACGGCAACAGGATCGGGGTCCGCAGGTGAGACTCCCGCGCAAAAAACGGACATCGAGCCAGAAGATCCAGGAACTCCCGAGGAGAGGAACACTCGATGAAAATCGACGCGGCAGTATTGACCCGAGACGATGCCCCCGCACCGTACGCGCAGAGCCAGCCCCTGCAAGTAGGGCGGGTCGAGTTGGACCGGCCTGGTCGCGGAGAGTTGCTGGTACGAATCCGGGCGGCGGGATTGTGCCACTCCGACTTGTCAGTAATGAACGGAGACCGACAACGAGGTTTGCCGCTGGTCTTGGGCCACGAAGCAGCCGGAATCGTAGAAGCAGTAGGTGACGGGGTCAACAGCTTCACCGAGGGTGACCATGTGGTGATGGCGTTCGTACCCTCCTGCGGGGACTGCCTGCCCTGTCAGTCCGGCCGTCCCGCCCTGTGCGAGCCAGGCGCAGCTGCCAACGCCGAGGGGACCCTGCTGAGCGGCGCCCGCCGGCTACACCAGGGCGGGAAGGAATTGAACCACCACTTGGGGGTGGCCTGCTTCGCTGACCACGCGGTGATCTCGGAGAAGTCGTGCATCAAGATTAGCGAGGAGCTCCCCTTCGAGCACGCGGCGCTCTTCGGTTGCGCGGTCCTCACCGGGGTGGGCGCGGTGATCAACACCGCCGCGATGACAGCCGGGAGCTCAGCCGCGGTTGTGGGGCTTGGCGGTGTGGGTTTGAGCGCGCTGCTCGGGGCCATCGCCTCAGGAGCCCGCGCAGTCGTCGCCGTCGACACCAATCCCGAACGTCTCGAGTTCGCCCGCGAGCTCGGCGCCACAAGCACACTGGACAGCACGGATGGGGACGCCGTTGCGCGCTTCACCCGTGACCACGGCAGGCTGGAGTACGTCTTTGAGATGGCCGGGGCGGTGCCCGCGTTGCAGACTGCCTACGCGTTGACTGGCCGTGGTGGCACCACTGTCACAGCAGGCCTGCCTCACCCCGACGCCGAACTCACCCTCAAGGCCGTCACGCTAACCACGGAAGAACGCACGCTCAAGGGTTCCTACATCGGGACGGCCGTGCCACGACGTGACGTGCCGCGATACGTCGCCCTGTTCCAGGCAGGCCGCCTTCCCGTTGATCGCCTAGTGACTCACTCGTTGGCGTTAGCAGACCTCAACGAAGGCTTCGACCGCCTCGCGTCTGGCGACGCAATTCGGCAGATCGTGCTCTTCGACTGACTCCCAAGCGGAGACGGTGACAACGCTGATCGCCACCAGGTGGAGCACGCCCCGGCGCCGCGCGACTGACTCGACGAGACTTGTCCAATTCCGACGGCTGGTCAAGGGCAAGCTCTCGCGATGGGTCGGGTAGAAGTCCTGGACTGGCTGGCGTCATGACCCGCGCCGCCGACACGGTTCTTGTCGCGTGCCGCTGGCAACCCGCTCGACTTCAGAGTCCAAGATCGCGGCTGGTGGACGTGGCTAGCGCTGCGGCGGGTCGGATGTAGTGGGTGAGGAGCGTGCCCAGGTCGCGGTGGCGGGTCTGGGCCGCGATGCGGTCGATGGGAGCGCCGTTGATGGCCGCGGAGGTGGCATGGCCGGCGCGCAGTGAGTGGCCTGTGACCAGGATGTCGTCGAAGCCGGCAGCGTTTGCTCGTGCCTGCACGAGCCTGCTGACGGCTCGGGGTCCGATGCGTTCGCTGGTGACGACTCCGGGATGGACTACCCGGGTGAACAGGGCTCGCTGCCCGGCCGGGCGGATCTTGAGCCAGTCGTCTGAAGTGACCCCCGTCAGGCGGACGCCTCGTTTTGTGGCTCTTCAGAGTTGAGGGTGTAGTGCGGGTTGGCGCGTCGGTCGCCGGATAGGGGTCGAGGCCTCCCGAA